>JBAQWL010000064.1:0-10668 GCA_049298895.1 Gallionella sp. | reverse complement strand
CCGCTACGCAATAGCAACACCGAATTGCGCAAATGATTTTCCGGGACGACCTCCTCATCGCTCAGCAGCTGAGACAAATAATGCAGGGGGTATATCCTGCCCTGCCATTCTATTTTCTGCTCACTGTGCAAGGTTGTCATATCTACTGCTTTCACCTGCCTTACCTGTTCGACGATAGCGGATGGAATCGCATAAGCCGACTCACCCGAACGCACCAGCAATATCTGTGTAACGGCCAGCGTGAGCGGCAGGCGTATGTTAAATTGCGTGCCCTGACCGCGCTTCGACTTGACATCGATCGTTCCACCCAATGCGGTAATTTCGCTACGCACCACATCCATACCCACACCTCGACCGGCGATTTCGGTTATTTCACTGGCTGTAGATAGGCCGGAAAGAAAAATCAATTGGCCCAATTGATCATCGCTAACCTCAGCCCCCTCCTGAAACACGCCCCTGGCTATCGCTTGATCGCGCAGCTTCTGATAGTTCAGTCCCCCGCCATCATCGCTGAGCGTAAACAAAACCTGATTGCCTTCATGTCGCACGTTCAAACGAATTTCTCCGATTGGGTTCTTGCCTGCCAATGTGCGCACCTGATCACTTTCCAAGCCGTGCACCATGGAATTTCGCAGCAGATGCTCGAACGGTGCGACCATCTTTTCCAGCACGCTACGATCAAGTTCCAGATCGATTCCCTGTAATTCGAGGTTAGCGCGTTTATTCAGCTCCTTCCCGGTTTGTCGCACAATACGATACAGCCTATCGACAATACTGTTGAACGACACCATTCGCACGTTCATCAAGTTCTGCTGTAACTCGCGGCCAAGGCGTCCTTGCACCAGCAAAGCAGCAGCAGCTTCGTCCAGATTCTTTAATAGGGTATGTTGCACAGTCTGCACATCATGCACGCTTTCATTCATAAAGCGAGTCAACTCCTGCAAACGAGTGAAACGGTCTAATTCGAGTGGGTCGAACTCCTCCGCGCTACTTTTTGCGAGGGAAACGCGCGCTTGCATCTGACTTTCAGCCTGAATTTCCACTTCTCGCAACTGGTTGCGTAACCGCATTACGCTGTCCGTTAGTTCGGCTACACCAGTTTTGAATGAGCGCAACTCTGTTTCGATGCGCGAACGTGCCACACTGATTTCTCCGGCATCATTCACCAGCTTGTCCACGACTTCGGAACGCACGCGCAGCATATTACCAGGTGCCCGCTCGCTGATGCGGCGATCAGCCCTTTGCTTGCCTTCCTTCTGGTCTGCTGCACGCCGACCTGTTTCAGACTGTGTATTTTCTTCTACCCCAGCTTCAGTAACTCTGGATTCAGTATCCTGAGCTCCATTTTCTTTGGAGGTCTCTGCTTTGACGGGCATGACTACAACTTTGCCGCCGCTCAGTTCCTCCAATAGGGCATTGATCAGATCGAAATCGCTCTCAAGGGCATTCCAGTAACCCTCCATGGCATTGCTAAATCCGGCTGATTTCCGCGTCTGCACAGACTCCACACGATCTTCCATAGCATGAGCGATTTCACCGATGCGCATCGCGCCTACCATGCGTGAACTACCCTTGATGGTATGCAGTAACCGTTGTAGCGAAGGCGCATGCTGTTCGTCTTGGGGATGCTCGCGCCATGCGCGCAGTACCTCACCGATTTTCGGGCACAATTCATCGGCTTCTTCGAGGAACACCGGCAGAAGTTGCTCGTCAATTTCATCCTGCACTTGGAACTGCGCATTTTCTGCTTGATCGTCGACAGACTTGGCGACGGGTGCATCTTCAGTCTGCAGTACCGTCTCAGAGATATCCGTGTACTGCGGTACCGCTTCAGTGCTCACCTCAACCAGACTGTGGGCTACAGTCTCGATCGTCGGCAATTTCACATCTGGCTCGTTCAACGATCCTGTTGCCGGTGAGTCGAATTTGTATGTCTCGGCACGCAACTGATCGACCAAGTCACTGTGGTTCTGCGGTATTTGCTGATTGCAAATGGTCAGCACCATTTCACCCAGCGCGGTAATGGACAGATCGAGCAGTTGCAACTGGACATCACTCAGGGTGAAAGCATGTTCTACCCGCGCCTCCATCCAGCCTTCCAGCGCATTGGCCAAATCCACGATTACATCAAAGCCCATAGTGCGACTCACGCCGACCAAAGTGTGTGCAGCACGCATGAAGTCATACTTCACAACCAGTTGTTCAGCCGCACGTAATTCGTCAAATTGTTCTTGCAGAATTGTGACATTTTGTACCGCCTCCGCGCTGGCGATATTAAATAGTGCCCGAGACATTGTTACTTCACCTATCGTAACAATCTCTTCCGCGATTTCTGCATCTGGCGCCGATTCGGTTTTGAATACCTCTTCAGATGCGGCTGTAGGAGCAGTTTCGGATACAGGTAGCGGAGGTTGCACCTGCTCTGATGTCGGAGCAGTTTTGACTTCAAACTCCAGATCCGTCAGTGATATCAACTCTGGTTCAATAGTAAACTCTGGAACAAGTTCCACCTCTGTTTTCTGTATGGGCTCGAGTTCAAATTTCAGATCGAATAATTGCGCCGGTTCAATTTCAATAACAAGTTCGGGTTCGATGTCGGCTTTCTGTGTGGTTTGAATTGCTGGAACTACCACATCTTCGAGTCCATTCTCGATTTGTTGCGCAGCGGCTATCAGGTCTTTTGCGTCGATATGAAGTTCGCCCTGATTATTGAGTACGTCCACCCAACCAGCAAAAGTCTTTACTGCCACACTGATAAATTGCAGTAACAACGCGGAGGCGCCTGATTTATTGTCTTCCAACCATTTATTCATGGCGCGCTCAACACACCATGCGACCTCGCCGAAATCAGTCAAACCCACCATCCGCCCGCTGCCTTTAAGAGTATGAAAACCACGCCTTATAGTCACCAAAGGCTCCATGCTTTCGGGATGTAGCTGGCAAATTTCGATGTTGTCGCGCATGATGCCCAACACTTCGTGCGCCTCTTCAAGAAATATGTCTATCAACTCCTGGTCTTCTTCTGTGTGCAGCGTCAGCGCAGCAGGTTGAGGCGACACTGCATCTTGAGGTAGCGCGACTGCTTCAGATGTTCCAGATGGAACGCTGGCCATAGGTGCGGCTAGAAGGGCTGGGTCGACTGGAACACTGGCCGAAGGAAGCCGCAGCTTGTCCATCTCGTTAGCAGCGCTTTGCAGCAACGCTACATCACTTGCTTGCCCATGCTGCAAGCGTTTCATATAGTCTTCCAGCGCGCCTATCCCATTGGCCAAGGCGAGCTTTTCCACAGGCTTGGGGGCATCTCTGTTTTGCGTGAAATCATGTACCATGTCCTGTATGGACACCAGCAGTTGCTCGGCTTTATCCAGTGACGATATGTGCAAACCACCATATATCTGACTTAGCAGGCGCAATAAACCGGTCAGCTCTTCAGGTTGGATAGTACTGTTGAAGTATGCATTTAAACCCTGCTCGACATGCTGGAGGTTCGCCAGCATTTCGTTGGCCAACGGCACCATTACTTCGCCTTGCTCCATCTGGCAATGTAGATCAACCAACACGCTCAGCTGTTGCGTATCCTCAGGTTGCTGCTTTATCGCAGCCTGCATCCGTTCGAACAGGATGCGTGCCTGCTCCTGAAAACCGCTATCCATGCGGCGGTACTTCCCTATGCCATTGCCCAACAGCAACAATGCCATAGCCATATCGATCGCGATGGGCCGCGCATGCTCTGGCGTGCTTGTATACTCAGACAAATCTAATATCTTTTTTGCAAGGTATTGCAAACTGTTACGTTCCATTTTCTCGCTCTGTAATACGAGCTGCTCGGCATGCTTCTTGAATTGTTCGCAGGCCGATTGGTCTCCCTGCACGGCTTGCTCCCAGCATTCTTCTGCGTTGCGCAATTCATCGCGCAGACTGCTCAGCATGTTCACCACGTCAGTGGGCGGTAGTGACGAAATTTCAGGTAGGTAATCATCCAGCGCATACGCTTGCTTGATCATCCCCACCAGTTCACTAACAGTGTGGCTGCGGGCAATCAAGTAAAGCATTTCGTTTAAGAGCGCTCGCACATCAGTGCTGTTACCCTCTGCAACCGTGCGTATTTGCTGGTCTATACGGCCCAACAATTTGCGGGCATTCAATTCGGGTGGCAACCCGTCCAACCTCATGCAATCCAGCAAGCCACACGCTATCCACCAAAACGCGCGACCTTCATCCTGGGGTGCACAACGCAACACACCATCCAATGCTTGAAGCATCTGCTGTACCGTAGCGCTAACATCCTCCTGACGCAGCCACTTTAGCAGTGCTTGTTGATACTGGCTGCGCAATGTCTTGAGGTTATTCCGAGCCTCGTCCTGAGGAATCGCATTCAATACTTGCTGCGGAAGTGGCACGTCCAGATCGGGATAGAACAGATCCAGTTCAAACGTCATCTCCATACCGCGTAACTGTTGCAGCTCCTGATATAGCGGAAACAAACGCAGTGCGGCATTAGCTGCACCGTTAGCCAGCGCATCGAGAAATTGCTGGATAACTGGCAATGCTTGGCGCAATACCTCACGATGCAACACGGTGACTTGTTGCGGATGGGCTGCAAGCTCGCCCAAGACGAGCTCAAGCTCGGCACAAATTACCGCCGCACCATCCAGCCCGACCATTTGCAGCACACCCAACAGGCGACGTGCCTCAGCGCGCGCCGCTTCAAGTGCGGCCTCATTTTCGGTAGGCATGACAAAATATTGCTCCAACTGCACGCCGATTTCTGCCAGCGTACCGTCCAGCCCAGGCTTCACCGCTGCAAGCGCGTTAAGATCAAATGAGGCGTTATTGGTCATGTGTGGCGTTGCTTCAGGCTTATAGCTTGAAGCCTGCTACCGAATTTCCTAATTTAGATGTCAGCGTGGCCAACTGCGCGATGGAATTGGCTGTCAGCTTGGTGTCCTCCGTAGTCTGCACGGTAATTGTCAGTATGTCCTGCATCACGCTAGCCACTTCGGTGGCCATGTCAGTCTGAACTTGGGTGGACACCGAAATACTGTTGATCAAGGTTGCCAGCTCGTTCGAAACCTGCTCAATCTCCGTTAGCGACTGGCCCGCCATATCGGTCAGAACAGCACCTTCCACCACACCCAATATACTCTTCTCCATCGCTGCTACCGCGTCATGAGTATCACCCTGAATGGCTTTAACCAGCCCGCCGATTTGTTTAGTCGCCTCTGCAGAACGTTCCGCAAGCCGCTGCACTTCTTCCGCCACAACCGAAAAGCCTCGCCCCGCTTCTCCTGCCGATGCAGCCTGTATGGCCGCGTTCAAGGCCAGCACGTTGGTCTGCTCGGTGATATCGGAAATCAAATCCACGATCTCGCCGATCTCCTGCGAACTTTCTCCAAGTCGCTTAATACGTTTGGCAGTATCCTGAATTTGCTCGCGGATACCGTCCATGCCACTGATCGTGTTGCGCACCGCTTGCGCGCCTTTGTGTGTTGCATCCAAGGTGCGGCGTGCCACATCGGCAGATTGCGCCGCGCTGGTATCCACCTCCTTGATGGACTGGGTCATCAACTGCACCGCTTCGCCAGCCCCTTGAATTTCCTGCGCCTGTTTTTGTGTAGCCACCAACAGCCCCGCAGATATTCTCTCGGCATCTTTGGTCGCGCGACCCATCTGTTCCTCCGCAGCCTTGATCCCCACTACCAGCTTACGAAACTCTTCAGCCGTATAGTTCACCGAATCGGCGATCGCGCCAGTGATATCTTCGGCCACAGTTGCGCGCTTCGTCAGATCACCCTCCGCCAATTCGCTTAATTCATTCATCAAGCGCAAAATACCATCCTGATTCTGGCGATTGATGCGCACCGCATCCTCGGTGCGGTGGCGGGTACTGTCCATATAGGATTTTGCCAGCAGCAGTAGAGACAGCAGCAGCAGCAAAGCGAACAGCGAAGCGGCAAGTGCGGCAGGCCGCTCGGTCAACGATAACTCATAGGCGCCCGCCAGTCGTTGTGAGCCTGCAAATAACAATTCGGAATCCTCAACGATCGTCTTTGCGGCTTTTTTTGCCGCCGCCAGATCGCGCACTTGGGAGACCAGAATCTGAACGCTACTGCGGTAGGTATCGAACAATTCCCTTGCACGTACCACTTTGGCGTCTTCCGCAGGCAGTGCGGCCAGACTCTCTTCAGCCGCGAGAATGTCGTTCCCTAGCTGGTTCATCCTGTCTATCGTCACATCCATTCCTAACGCCAAGCTCACAACTTTACCGATACGTTCCGCCACCAGAGCAAACCGTGTTACCTGTTCTTTCTGTGCGCCTTTATAATTTTCAATCATGCTCTGCGACAGGCCACGAAATTCGGCACTCACCTTATTGATCGCCGTCACAGTATTTCCCAGCGTGACTAATCCGGTACGCCCGCCTTCCAGTATTTGCACATCCTGCAATGTTTTGTTTGACATCTTCATCAACGTGTCCAATGCGGCCCGTGCCTCACCCTTGGTCGCTGGCATGACTCCGTCGCCCTTATCAAGCTTGTCCAGAATATTCGACAGATTCGTTTTGCTCTCCATCAACCCGGCAAATGCAGCCGTGTTTCCAGATAAAGCCAGCTGCGCATCTTTGGCGAGCCGCTGCGAAAGCATCGTCAACTGACTTGAAAGCCCTACATAACGTACATTGTTACGCTCCTCCTGGATGCTCATATAGGCAGCAATTGTGGCCATCACCAGGAAGGTTACCGCAGCCACGCCAAACACTTTCAATTTGGATTTGGGTAATGTTAATTTAGATGCCATATTGTTCCTCTCCCTAAGGGAATAGCTAAACGCCTATTTGCAAAAATTCAGCCTGCCCCAGCAAGCTGTGCACATCCAGCTTGCGCCATGGCGCACCCTGCTCATCAAGATACACAGTTTGCCCATCGACTTCGCTTTGCTGCCAAGCCTGTGTGTCGCGCGAACCCAACACTCGATCAACCAGCAACGCGGCGTTAAAAGCAAAACGTTCACCGACCAGCAGTACGCGGTTATTGGCAACGCCAGATGCAGCTTCGCTGTACTCATAGGCTGCCATGTCAACCACACTGTAGAGCTTGCCGCGTACATTGGACACGCCACGATACCAAGGCTTGGTGAATGGAACAGCGGTTGGCGCAGGCAGCGGTAGCACCTCGCTGATATCCATCATATCCACTATCCAGTTTCGCCCGGCAATCTGCACTCCCAGCGTAGTCACCCGAGCCGCAAGATCAGTTGCCTGCAGCCGGTCAATCAGTTTCTGCTGGAATTCGCGCAGATTGAGCCGCTTTGACATGGGTGCTCTGCTTAACCTAACAAAGCGATCTTACGCAACAACTCAGCCGCATTGATCGGCTTGACCACGTAGTCTATGGCGCCCTGACGCAAACCCCAAACCTTGTCAGTCTCCTGATCCTTGGTAGTGCAAATAATCACCGGGATGTGTTTTGTAATTGGGTCGGTAGTAATCGCCCGGGTCGCCTGAAAGCCATTCATCCCCGGCATCACCACATCCATGATGACTAAATCCGGTTTGATCACTCTGGCTTGCGCCACGCCCTTTTCTCCGTCCTCGGCAAAAGTAACCTCGAACCCCTTCTTGCTCAATATCCCTTCGAGAATATGACGTTCGGTTGCGGAATCGTCCACCACCAGAACCTTTTTAATGGCCATCATCTAACTCCTTTTTTTGCAGGATATGCAGGGTGACCGTCTCAATCAGACTCTTTTTGTTGAAAGGTTTGAGCAGATATTGATCTGCACCCACCAATTTGCCGCGAGCGCGATCAAACAGCGTATCTTTGCTAGTTAACATGACCACCGGGGTGGTTTTGAAATGCTGGTGTTTTTTGATTAGCGCGCAAGTCTGATAGCCATCCAAACGCGGCATCATCACGTCCACGAAAATGATGTCTGGCTTGTTATCGACCACTTTGGACAAACCGTCGAAACCATCCTCGGCAAGAATGACCTGACACCCTGCTTGAGACAGAAATATTTCACCGCTGCGCCTGATGGTGTTGCTATCGTCGATCAGCAACACCTTCACCCCCGATAATGGCAGGTCTTCACTCATCTAGCTCCCTTTGCTTTGGCACGGTTGTGCTCATAATTTATGTGTTCTGAACTGTTATGCAGAAAACTGCTCCACGGCAATGCTAACGTATCTCGCCGCCGTTGTCATGGCGATATTTAGCGTCGCCAAAAATGCGGCGTAAACAAGATCAATACCGTAAAGATTTCCAGTCGCCCGATCAGCATCGCGAACGTGCACACCCAGGTCTGAAAATCGGTCAGCACACCAAAGTTACTGGCCGGGCCCACCACACCCAGACCTGGCCCCGCATTGTTGATGCAAGCAATGATCGCGGAGAATGCGGAGATAAAGTCCAGCCCGCTGATCAGCAGCGTGAAGGTCAGAATCGCCACGCTCATGAAATATAAAAAAATGAAGCCCAGCACTGCAAACACGATGTTGTTGGGCACCACATGCCTGCCGATCTTCATCGGGTTGACTGCCGCCGGGTGCAGCAACTTGACGAACTCACGCCCGGCCTGCTTGAACAGAATCATGGTGCGCACCATCTTGATGCCGCCCCCCGTCGAACCGGAACTGGCTACCACGCAACTCAGGAACAACATCCACAGCGGCGCAAACATCGGCCATTGGTTAAAGTCCTGACTGACGAAGCCGCAGTCAGTTGCCAGCGAAACCAGATTGAAGCTGGCATGACGCAACGCCGTCAAGAAGCCCGGATAAGTGCCTTGCTGCCACAGAAATGCGCCGATCCCTACACAGCTTGCCAAGGTAACCGCGACTGTGGCGAGCCCTTCTGTATCCCGCAAATAAAGCGACAAGCTCTTTGCGCGCCAGGCCAGGAAATGAGTGGCGAAATTCATTGCGGCAATCAGCATGAACACGATCAGCACCGCTTCGATCGCCGGGGAATTGAAATAGCCGACGCTAGCATCATGCGTTGAAAATCCGCCCAAGCCCATTGCCGCAAAGGCGTGGCAGACCGCATCCAGCCAGTTCATGCCCGCCAGTTTCAACGACGCGATACATGCCAATGTGATGCCGAGATATACCAGCCACAAGTTGCGCGCCGTCTCGGTGATGCGCGGCGTCAGCGCGGATTCTTTCATCGGACCCGGCGTCTCGGCCTTGAACAGTTGCCGTCCACCCACCCCAAGCAAAGGGAGGATCGCCACCGCCAGCACGATGATACCCATGCCGCCCAGCCAGTTCAGCTCGTGCCGCCACAGGTTGATGGCAGGCGGAAGATTGTCCAGTCCAGAAAGCACCGTCGCGCCGGTGGTGGTAATGCCGGACATGGTCTCGAAATAGGCGTCGGTGAACGACAGTCCGTTGATTACCAGCAACAGCGGCAAGGTCGCCAAAGCAGGCATCGCCGTCCACATTCCCACCACCAGCAGGTAGCCGTGTCGTATCGACAGTTCACCTTTATAACGTCGCGTCAACAGCCACAATAGCAAGCCGGTACCGGCAGTCCACACCATCGCCAACACGAAATCGATCAGCGTGCCATCGTCATAAACCAGCGATGCAGTGATAGGTATCAGGTAGGCGATACTGAACACCACCAGCATCAGCCCCAAAGCATGGATGACGGTCAGGGTGCGCTGCATCAGAAGAAGCCAAGGTTAACCTGAAATAACTTCTCGACCTTGCGTACGATACTCTTGTCGTTGACGAATACGATGATGTGATCTTCTGCTTCGATCACTGTGTCATGATGGGCAATGATGACCCGCTCGCCGCGCACGATAGCACCTATTGTCGCTCCTTTTGGTGAGTCAATCTCTTCGATCCGCCGCCCCACCACTTTGGAGGATTCACGATCCCCGTGCGCCACCAGCTCCAATGCCTCCGCCGCGCCGCGCCGCAAGGAATGCACCGCCGCCACGTCACCTTGGCGCACATAGGCCAGCAATGAGCCTATCGTCACCTGCGCCGGCGAAAGGGCGATATCGATCTGGCCGCCCTGCACCAGTCCCACATATGCACTGCGGTTGATCAACGCAATCACCTTGCGCGCACCGCCTTGCTTGGCGAGCAGGGCGGACATGATGTTATTCTCGTCGTCGTTGGTGAGTGCGCAGAACACGTCCACTTCGCTGACATTCTCCTGCTGCAGCAGTTTTTCATCGGTGCCATCACCGTTGATTACCAGTGTGTTTGTCAGGTCAGCGGCAATGCTTGCACAGGACTTTTTGTTGTGTTCAATCAATTTGACCTGATAACCACGCTCCAGAGTCTTGGCGAGCCGCCGCCCGATGTTACCGCCACCGACAATCATCACCCGCTTGGCAGGCTTATCCATACGCCGCAGCTCTTGCATCACGTCGCGGATATGTTCGGTCGCAGCGATGAAGAACACTTCATCGCCCGCTTCCACCACCGTGTCGCCGTTCATGTCGATCGAGCGGTCCTGACGGAAGATAGCCGCCACGCGAGTATCGATATTCGGCATATCGGTACTCAGAAAGCGCAGCGGGCGTCCGACCAGAGGCCCACCCTCGACTGCGCGCACCGCCACCAGCGACACTCTGCCGTCGGCGAACTCGAGCACCTGCAAAGCCTCGGGGAACTCGATCAGTTTGACGATGTATTCGGTGAGTATTTGC
>JBAQWL010000063.1:0-3046 GCA_049298895.1 Gallionella sp. | reverse complement strand
GCCTCGTCGATCAGGTCGATCGCCTTGTCCGGCAGGAAACGGTCGGTGATGTAGCGGTGCGACAGTTCCGCGGCGGCGATGATGGCCGGGTCGGTGATATCCACGCCATGATGCAGCTCGTATCTTTCTTGCAAGCCGCGCAGAATGGCGATGGTCGCTTCTACGCTCGGCTCGTCCACCAGCACTTTCTGAAAGCGGCGTTCCAGTGCGGCATCCTTCTCGACGTACTTGCGGTATTCGTCCAGCGTGGTCGCGCCTACGCAATGCAACTCGCCGCGCGCCAGTGCCGGCTTGAGCATGTTGCCCGCATCCATCGCACCCTCGGCCTTGCCCGCGCCGACCATGGTGTGCAGCTCGTCGATGAACACAATGATGCGCCCTTCTTCCTGGGCGATCTCCTTAAGCACGTTTTTCAGGCGCTCCTCGAATTCGCCGCGATATTTCGTACCGGCCAGCAGCGCGGCCATGTCCAGCGACAGCACTTTTTTATTCTTCAAGGTCTCCGGCACTTCGCCGTTGATGATGCGCTGCGCCAGACCTTCCACGATGGCGGTCTTGCCCACGCCGGGTTCGCCGATCAGCACCGGATTGTTCTTGGTGCGGCGCTGCAACACCTGGATCGCGCGGCGGATCTCGTCATCGCGTCCGATCACCGGGTCGAGCTTGCCCTGCCGCGCGCGCTCGGTCAGGTCGATGGTGTATTTTTTCAGGGATTCGCGCTGACCTTCGGATTCAGCACTGCCGACTGTTTCGCCGCCGCGCACGGTGGCGATGGCCTGCTCCAGCGGCGCACGCGCCACGCCATGCGCTTTCAGCAAACGCCCGGTCTCGCCCTTGTCATCGCAAGCCGCGAGCAAAAACATCTCCGAGGCGATGAATTCGTCGCCGCGTTTCTGCGCGGCCTTGTCGGTCAGGTTGAGCAGATTGGACAAGTCGCGCCCCACCTGCACCTCGCCGCTGTGCCCTTCCACCTTGGGCAAACGCGACACGGCATCGCTCAGCGCTGCCTTCAACGCATTGACGTTGCCCCCGGCGCGAGCCAGCAGCGACCCAGCCCCGCTCTCGGCATCGTTGAGCAGCGCCAGCAGCAAGTGCTGCGGCTCGATGAACTGATTATCCGCGCCGATTGCCAGACTCTGTGCATCAGACAGGGCTTGTTGCAACTTGGTGGTAAATTTGTCGAAACGCATGGTGACTCCTTACAAGGGGATAGCTGAGTGCCTGGTAGGTGGGGGATGCCGCAATAATTTCAAGTCTCCATGGCTTACCTTATACTACACAACATTGCGCTGCCGTCATTCCCGCCTGCGCGGGAATGACGAGGTTCCATATTCCCAACCATTTGAGTTAACTTTTATCATGCGCACAATACTAGATGCTATCGGCTCAACACCACTCATTCAGATTGACGGCATCTGGATCAAGCTGGAATTTCTTAATCCTTCTGGATCAATCAAAGCGCGAATTGCAAAATACATGATCGAGCGCGCCGAGAATGAAGGTCTGCTCAAGCCCGGCGACATCATTGTTGAAGCAAGCAGCGGCAATACCGGCAACGCGATGAGTATGGTGGCCGCAGTCAAAGGCTACAAGATGCTGGTGCTGATGCCCAATGGCATGAGCCGCGAACGCACCGCGATCTCGCGGGCTTACGGCGCCGAGGTGCGCATCATCGGCGATTTCCATGTCACCGATGCACTGGCCGAAGTGCGCAAGCTAGGCCAGCTGCCCGGATATTTTGCTCCGCAACAATTCGATAACGAATGGAATGTGGACGAGAACCGCGAGTGGCTGGCGCAGGAAATATTGGCGCAACTGCCTGCGGGTGTGCTGCCGCAAGCGGTTGTCGGCGGCGTTGGTACCGGCGGCACCATCATCGGCGTGGGTCAGGCATTCAAGGCGGTTAATCCGGCATGCAAGGTGGTTGCGCTTGAACCGAGCGAGTCATGCACGATACTCTGCGGCGAGATCGCCAAACATTTGATCGAGGGAATCGCCGACGGGTTTGTGCCCGGCATTATTCAACGCCATCGCGACCAACTTGATGAAATTGTTGCGGTCGAATCCAAAGATGCGGTGCTGGAGATGCGCCGTCTGGCGCGCGAACACGGTATATTCGTCGGCCCATCGTCAGGAGCGCATCTGATTGCCGCGCGAGAATTACGCGAGCGGCATAAGATCGAACATGTTGTCACGTTTTTTTGCGACAAGGGCGAGAAATACATCACTGACTACTGGCTGTGACAGCGCCCATGCCCAAGTCCTCCCTTGCTGATCCCTCCCCACACATTCACGCCAATGTTGCCGCTGCGCTGGATGAAGACCTGCGCACCGGCGACCTCACCGCGCAACTGATCCCCGAGCACACGCAAGCACACGCTATGATCATCACGCGGCAAGATGCTGTGCTGTGCGGCACGCTATGGTTTGAAGCCTGTTTTCTCAGCATCGACCCCGGCTGCAAAATTCAATGGTCGGCGCAGGAAAGCGAACTCGTTCAGCCCGGCCAGCAATTATGTGAGGTAAAGGGGAAAGCACGCGCCATGTTGACTGCGGAGCGCAGTGCGCTGAACTTCCTGCAAACCCTGTCCGGCACCGCCACGCTGGTGCGGCGCTATGTGGATGCGGTGGCCGGCATCAACGTCAAGATCATGGACACGCGCAAAACTTTGCCAGGCCTGCGCATGGCACAAAAATATGCGGTTCGCACCGGAGGTGGGCATAACCAGCGAACCGGTTTATTCGACGGCATCCTCATCAAGGAAAATCACATCCTCACAGCGGGTGGCATCCGCCCTGCTCTGCAGCAGGCATTTCGCCTCGCGCCTGAGGACGTACCCATTCAGATCGAGGTGGAAAAACTAGAGCAGTTGCGCGAGGCGCTGGATGCTGGTGCAAAGCTGATTTTGTTGGATAACTTCGACCTGGCCGATATGCGTGCTGCAGTTACCCTTGCCGCTGGCCGTGCCAAGCTGGAAGCATCCGGCGGCATCACTCTGGAAAACGTGCGCCTCGTTGCCGGGACTGGTGTGGATCGCATCTCCAT
>JBAQWL010000062.1:0-8818 GCA_049298895.1 Gallionella sp. | reverse complement strand
CTCTTGCACCGCCTTTGCTTTGCGCAGTGCCAGCGCAAATGACCCGCCGATCAGGCCAACACCGAAGATGATGTTCTTATTGAATCGTAGTTGTGACATTGCAGGCCCTCTGATAAAACTACTGATGAAACCACTAATAGAACTACTAGCCATCTGACTAAGCCAGCAAAAGACGCTGGGCAAGTCATTGGTTATAGCCATTCGACTAGGTGTCGCAGCCACCAAGTCGCTGGTTATCCCTTGCCCCTCTGATAAAACCCCTAGCCATTCGACTAAGCCGCCAACAAACAGCGGCCAAGTCGCTGGTTATCCCGCCAATCGTGCGATGGAATTTACAATGTGCGGCCGATTGCTTTGGCGATACCGCCCAGTGTGCCCATCAAGTCTTTCAACTCTTGTGGCGTTAACGCCTGGTCGGCATCACACCATGCTTCGCAAGGGTTAGGGTGCATTTCCACCAGCAGTCCATCCGCACCTGCGGCTATCGCCGCTTTCGACAGTGCAGGTACCATCCATGCCTTGCCGCCGGCATGAGAAGGATCGACGATCACCGGCAAGTGGGTCTCCTTTTTCAGCACCGGGATCGCGGTAACGTCCAGAACATTGCGGTAATAGGTCTCGAAAGTGCGGATGCCGCGCTCGCAAAAGATGATGTTGTGATTGCCGCCCGCCGCGATGTATTCCGCCGCCATCAGCCATTCGGAGATGGTCGCCGACATGCCGCGCTTCAAAATCACTGGCTTGTTGACGCGCCCGACTTCCTTCAGCAGGTCGAAGTTCTGCATGTTGCGCGTGCCGATCTGGATCACGTCCACGTCGTTTTCAAGGAAGGTGTCCAGCATGCGGATGTCCATCAGCTCAGTGACGATGGGTAATTTGTGTTTGTTTGCCGCCTTGCGGAACATGGTCAGGCCTTCCTTGCCCTTACCCTGAAAGGTGTACGGGCTGGTGCGCGGCTTGAATGCGCCTCCACGCATCAAACGGCAGCCCGCCTCATGCACAAACTGCGCCGACAGGTCCATCTGCTCCTGTGTCTCGACCGAACAGGGTCCGGCTATCACCTGTATCCGGTTTCCGCCAAGTGGAATACCGGAAATATCGATGATAGTATTTTCCTTGTGCGATTCGCGCGACACGATCTTGTACTGCTTGGCGATGTGCATTGCCGACTCCACGCCCGGCAGTGGCGTGAACATTTCCTCAGTCAGGGGACTTTCATCGCCGATCGCGCCAATCACGGTGCGCTCGATGCCGCGCGAGATATTGGCCTTCAATCCGGCTGTTTCCAGCCTCTTCACCACTGCGCCGATCTGCTCGTCAGTGACATCCTTGCCCATTACGATGATCACACTTGCTCTCCCAGTGTCTGCTGCAACGCAGACAAAAATTTCTCATTTTCTGTTTCCAGACCGATGCTGACGCGCAACCAGTCCGGCATGTCGTAATTAGCGATGGGCCGCACGATCACGCCCAGTTCCAGCAAGCGGCGGTAGATGCGCATCGCTTCCGCGATTTTGAAGCTGACGAAATTACCGAATGATGGAATGTACTCCAGCCCCAGCACAGTCAACCCGTCCACGATCTGCTTCATGCCGCGCAAATTCAGTGCGAAGGTTTGCTGGACAAAGTCCGTATCCTGTAACGCAGCCACCGCAGCAGCTTGCGCCACGCTGTTGACATTGAACGGCTGACGCACGCGATCCAGCATATCCATCACCTGCGGATTGCCCAAAGCATAACCCACTCGCAACGAGGCCAGACCGTATGCCTTCGAAAAAGTGCGCGTGATGATCAGATTGGGGAATTCCCCCAGCCATTTCACGCTGTCGTAGCGGCACGCTTCCGGCAGGTACTCGTTATAAGCCTCATCCAGAACCACCAGGATGTTCACTGGCAATGCGCGCAAAAATGTGAGCAGCGCGTCGCCCGACAAGAAAGTTCCGGTAGGATTGTTGGGATTGGCGATGAAGATCATCTTAGCGCCTTGTGCTACAGCGGTACTGCGCATCGCGCCCAGATCATGGCTGAAATCTCTGGCTACAACTGTGATACCCGTTGCGCCGACCGCTTGGGTCGCCAGCGCATACACGGCGAAAGCATGAGCGGCGTAAACCGCCTTGTCGCCCACCGTAAGAAAGGCGCGCGCGGACAGCTCCAGCAGATCGTTTGAGCCATTGCCCAGCACGACTTGGTCGAGCGCCACACCATAACGCTTCGCCAGCGCATCTTTCAGTGCATAGCCGTTGCCATCGGGATACAAGCTGATCTCGTCCAGCGCGGCACGTGCAGCAGCAATCGCCTTTACACTCGCGCCCAGCGGATTCTCGTTCGAGGCCAGTTTCACGATACCGGTTACACCCAGTTCACGCTCCAGCTCGGAGATCGGCTTGCCGGGCTGATAAGGGGCAATGGCGCGGATGTAAGCCGGGGCCAATTCGGAATAATTCATATCTGATTTCACAAGGCTGATCGCCTAACAGGGTGTTAAAAAACGTCGCAAGCGACGGCAGAACAAGGCACGAAAAGGCGGAGTTTACACGTAAGTAATGAGCATTTTTAGACCTTGAGCGACACAGTTATGCCGAGCGCATAACCAATGACTTGGCTGGCGTCTTTTGGCAGCCAAGTCAGATGGCTAGTCGTTTCATCAGTAGTTTTTCAATGCTCTGCTAAACGGCGACAGGATATGAGCCCAAAACCTTGACCAAGGAGGCAACCTGTCTAAGCTCGGCCAGTGCTGCAGATACCTTTGCATCGTCCTGGTGACCTTCTATGTCCACGTAAAACACATATTCCCACATGCCGGAGCGTGCCGGGCGCGACTCCAGCCTGGTCATGCTGACACCATGCCTGGCCAGTGGGACCAACAGATCGTGCACCGCACCTGGACGATTTGCGGCAGACATTACCAGCGAAGTTTTGTCGTTACCGGAAGGTGCGACATGCTGGTTGCCAAGCAGCAAAAAACGCGTGGTGTTGTTTGCTTCGTCCTCAATATTTTCCACACACAAGCTCAAGCCAAACCGTGCCGCAGCCTGGCTACCGGCAATCGCCGCGCAGTGCGGATTTTCTGCAGCCAGCCGCGCGGCTTCGGCATTGCTTGAGGCAGGAATGCGTGCCGCGTGCGGCAAATGGGTGTTCAACCAACCCTGACATTGGCCCAGCGATTGCGGATGCGAATAGACAGTCTTGAGAGTGCTCAAATCGCAATGTTTCGCCAACAGGCATTGATGGACGGGTAACATCATTTCGCCACAAACCTGCAAGGCACTCTGCAACAACAAATCCAGAGAGCGGCCTATTGCGCCTTCGCTGGAATTTTCAACCGGCACCATGCCGTAATGGGCAGCACCGTTTTCCACCTCACGAAATACCTCATCGATGCTTGCACAGGGATATCCATGTACTGCACTGCCGAAACGCTTCAGCGTAGCCAGTTCACTGAATGTTCCCTCCGGCCCTAGGTAGGCAACGGTCAAAGGCGCTTCCAGTGCGCGGCATTGTGACATTACTTCGATAAATAACTGTGTCACAGCGGAGTTGCTCAATGGCCCGCTGTTGCTGCCTTGCAAACGCTTGAGTACTTGTGCCTCGCGTTCCGGGCGAAATATTTTTCCATCTTCCTTGAGATGGCCTATCTGTTGAGCGAGTCTGGCGCGCTGATTAAACAGCTTCAGCAACTCGTCATCCAGAGAGTCGACCTGCTTGCGAAGTTGTTCTAATTTTTCGCTCATGGCTTGGGGTTTCGGCTGGCTCAAAGGGGCTTCGGCAATGGCAAATCTCGCACCATCAACACGCCTGGAATAGCGGCGATTTTTTCAATCAAGCTATCCGGCACGGCGGAATCCGTATCCACCAGTGTATAAGCCATTTCATCGCGCGACTTATTCATCATATTATGGATGTTGATGCCCGCGTTGGCCAGGGTGGTGGATATTTGCCCCAGCATGTTCGGTACATTACTGTTGGCGATAGCCAGGCGGAACTCCGATTCGCGGGGCATCACCACTCTCGGGAAATTCACCGTATTAGTCAAGTTGCCGTGCTCCAGATATTCTCGCACCTGATCCACCACCATCACCGCACAGTTTTCTTCTGCCTCTTCGGTGGATGCGCCGAGGTGTGGCAAGGCCACCACGTTGGGCTGCCCCTGCAATTTTTGCGCCGGGAAATCGCACACATAGCAACGCAGGTGTTTGCTTTGCAGACCTGCCACAATTGCATCGCTGTCCACAATTGCATCACGCGAGAAATTCAACAGCACGCTACCAGCCTTCATCGCTTGCACGCGCTGCGCATTGATCAAACTGCGCGTCGCAGTTAGCAGGGGCAGATGTAGCGTAACGAAGTCACTGTGCTTGAGCAGCTCTTCCAAACTGTGCGCCTTTTTCACCTGTGACGACAAACTCCATGCCGCATCCACGGTGAGTTCAGGATCAAAGCCATACACGTGCATACCCAGACTCAGCGCGGTGTCCGCCACCAGGCTACCAATCGCACCGAGGCCAACAATACCTAGCGTGCGGCCATGCAACTCGATTCCCGCATAGTGCTTCTTGTTGTCCTCGACCAGTTTGTGCAAGGTAGCGTCGTCTCCATGCAGGCTGGCGGTATATTGCAGTGCGGGCACAATGTTGCGTGCCGCAAGTAACATGCCGGCCAGAACCAATTCTTTCACCGCATTGGCATTCGCACCCGCCGCATTGAACACCGGCACGCCACGTTCGCTCATCTTCTTCACCGGCACATTGTTGGTTCCCGCACCAGCACGGGCAATGGCTTTTACACTGGATGGGATATGCATATCCAGCATGTGATGCGAACGCACCAAAATCGCGTCCGGTTCCGTGAGGTCGGTGCCGACGATGTAGCGTGCGGCAGGCAAACGTTTCAGCCCCTGCGCGGAAATCTTGTTGAGGGTCAGAATCTGGAAAGTTTTAGGCATAATTCCCTTAGCCCTTTTTCTGGGCGAACTCGTTCATGAAGTCAACCAATGCCTGTACACCTGACAATGACATGGCGTTGTATATGGAGGCACGCATACCACCGACCGACCGATGCCCCTTCAGTTGCAGCAAGCCGCGTGCATCAGCCTGCTTGACGAAATCGCTATCCAAATTCGCGTCCTTCAGCGTGAATGGCACGTTCATCCGTGAGCGATCCGCCTTGTTCACCGGGCAATGGTAGAAACCGATGCTGGCATCGATGGCGTTGTACAGCAACTTTGCCTTGGCAATATTGGTTTTTTCCATCGCCGCCAAGCCACCCTGTCGCTTCAACATCTGGAATACCAACCCAGCGATGTATATGCCATAGGTCGGCGGGGTGTTGTACATCGAGTCGTTGTCGGCGTGTGTCTTGTAATCCAGCATGGCAGGCAAGCCTGCCGGTGCATACCCCACCAGATCATCACGCACGATGACGATGGTCAAGCCCGCTGGGCCGATGTTCTTTTGCGCGCCCGCATAGATCAGACCGAATTTGGATACATCGACAGGACGCGACAGGATGCAAGAGGACATATCCGCCACCAACGGTACGCTACCCGTATTGGGAATCCAACTGAACTCGACGCCGCCGATGGTCTCGTTCGGCGTGTAATGCACATAGGCCGCGTCCTTGTCCAGCTTCCAGCTATCGAACGCGGGCACGTAGCTGCAATTCTTGTCGGCGTTGTTCGCCGCCACGTTCACATAGCTGAATTTCTTTGCCTCACTGATCGCCTTCTTCGACCACTCGCCGGTATTGATGTAGTCTGCGGAGAGCTTGCCACGCAATAGGTTTAGCGGGATCATGGCGAACTGCTGGCTGGCACCGCCCTGCAGGAATAGCACCTTGTAATTGGTCGGAACACCCATCAGCTCGCGCAGATCGGCCTCGGCATTTGCTTGTATGCCCATGTATTCCTTGCCGCGATGCGACATTTCCATCACCGACATGCCACTGCCGTGCCAGTCGAGCAGTTCTGCCTGTGCCTGCTGCAGTACCTCTTTAGGCAGCACTGCCGGACCCGCGCTGAAGTTGTAAATCGTCATATTTTCTTAAACCAAGTTTTCAAAATTATTCAGGAAAATGAAGTGGCATCAAATCCTAACCCCTTCCAGCTTCCCATTATCTTAGCCAGCGACTTTTCTATAGTCTTTTGATAGCGTAGTCGAACGGCTAGTAGTTCCGCTAGGGGAGTGACACGGCTCCCCCTGACAAGGGGGCCAGGAGGGGTTGGCTTTTTCGCTGCTAGCCTTCCTCATCTTCCGGCTCAGCGATGCGGCTCAGACCGGCCAGCTTCTCGCCCTTCTCCACATTCATCAGCGTGACACCCTGAGCGGTGCGGCCCATCTCGCGAATCTCCTTGACGCGGGTGCGGATCAGCACACCACTGGTGCCGATCAGCATGATTTCGTCTTCGACACTCACCAGCGTGGCGGCGACCACTTTGCCGTTGCGCGGTGTAGTTTTGATCGCGATCATGCCCTGCGTACCGCGCCCGTGACGGGTGTATTCGACGATAGGGCTGCGTTTGCCGAAACCGTTTTCGGTCGCGGTCAATACGCTTTGCTGTTCGTTCTCGGCCACCAGCAAGGAGATCACCTGCTGCTTGGCGGCCAGTTTCATGCCGCGCACGCCGCGCGACGCACGTCCGGTCGGACGCACGTCGTTCTCGTCGAAGCGCACTGCCTTGCCGCCGTTCGAGAACAGCATCACATCATGCTTGCCGTCAGTGAGCGCAACGCCGATCAGATGATCGTCCTCGTCCAGATTGATCGCGATGATGCCGCGCTTCATCGGGCGTGAGAAATCATTCAACGGAGTCTTCTTCACCGTGCCGTTGGTGGTGGCGAAGAACACATATTTGTCTTCGACGAACTCGCTCACAGGCAACACCGCGTTGATCTTCTCGCCGTTTTCCAGCGGCAGCAGGTTCACGATCGGCTTGCCGCGCGAGATGCGGCTGCCTTGCGGCACTTCATAGACCTTGAGCCAGTACACACGCCCGCGATTGGAGAAGCACAGGATGTAATTGTGGGTGTTGGCGATGAACAGGTTGTCGATGAAATCGTCTTCCTTGGTCGCCGTGGCCTGCTTGCCGCGGCCGCCGCGCTTCTGCGCCTTGTATTCGTCGAGACGCTGCGACTTCATGTAACCGCCGTGCGACAGCGTGACCACCACGTCTTCCGG
Source organism: Gallionella sp. (assembly GCA_049298895.1). Lineage (GTDB taxonomy): Bacteria > Pseudomonadota > Gammaproteobacteria > Burkholderiales > Gallionellaceae > Gallionella. The sequence continues at coordinate 1,642 of JBAQWL010000062.1, read as the reverse complement.
GGCGATCAGGTCTTCCATGCTCATGTCTTGGGTGTGCGTGATGATCTCGCTACGGCGCTTGTCGCCAAACTGCGTTTTCACCGCAGCCAGTTCTTCGCCGATAATCTGAGTCACGCGTTCCGGTTTGGCCAGGATGTCGAGCAAGTCAGTGATCCTGTCCATCACCTCACGATATTCGCTGACAATCTTTTCTTGTTCCAGACCGGTCAGGCGTTGCAGACGCAATTCAAGGATCGCTTGCGCTTGCGCATCGGAAAGGTGATATCCGCTCGCCTTACCCTTCCGCACCAAACCGAACTCAGCTAGCAAGCCTTCAGGACGCGAAGCGTCGCTGACGCGGCTGAGCATGTCTTCAACCAGCGACGAACGCCAGCTGCGCGCCATCAGCTCGCGCTTGGCATCGGCGGGGGTCGCTGCGGCCTTGATCAGCGCGATGATCTCGTCCACGTTGGACAAAGCCACCGCCAAACCCTCCAGGATATGGCCGCGTTCGCGCGCCTTGCGCAATTCGAAGATGTTGCGGCGCGTCACCACTTCGCGGCGATGGCGCAGGAACGCATCTATCATCTGCTTCAGGTTGAGCAGTTTGGGCTGGCCGTCGATGATGGCCACCATGTTAATGCCGAAGCTGTCCTGCAGTTGGGTGTCCTTGTACAGCTTGTTGAGGATCACGTCGGCATTCTCGCCGCGCTTCAACTCGATCACCGCGCGCATCCCGGACTTGTCCGACTCATCGCGAATTTCGGAGATGCCTTCGAGGCGCTTCTCGCGTACCAGCTCACCGACCTTGATCAGCAGATTGGCCTTGTTCACCTGATAGGGCAGCTCATCGATGATGATGGCCTGACGACTACCCTTGTCCAGATCCTCGAAGTGGGTTCGCGCGCGCATCACCACGCGTCCGCGTCCGGTGCGATAACCCTCCTTCACGCCGGCCAGACCATAGATGAATCCTGCGGTCGGAAAATCCGGCGCAGGCACGTATTCGATCAGTTGCTCGATATCCAGATCGGGATTCTTCAGCAGCGCGAGACAGGCATCCACCACTTCGCCCAGATTGTGCGGCGGGATGTTGGTCGCCATGCCCACCGCAATGCCAGACGAGCCATTGATCAACAGATTGGGAATGCGCGCCGGAAACACCAGCGGCTCGTGTTCTGAACCATCGTAATTCGGTCCAAAATTGACCGTTTCCTTATCCAGGTCGGCAAGCAACTCATGCGCGATCTTCGCCATGCGGATTTCGGTATAACGCATCGCCGCCGCGTTATCGCCGTCCACCGAGCCGAAGTTGCCCTGCCCGTCCACCAGTGTGTAGCGTAGCGAGAAATCCTGCGCCATGCGCACGATGGTGTCGTATACCGCTGTGTCACCGTGCGGATGGTACTTACCGATCACATCGCCGACGATACGCGCCGACTTCTTGTAGGCCTTGTTCCAGTCGTTGGATAGCTCGTGCATCGCGAACAGCACCCGGCGGTGCACCGGCTTCAGGCCGTCGCGCACATCCGGCAGCGCACGTCCGATAATCACGCTCATCGCGTAGTCCAGATAGGACTTGCGCATCTCTTCTTCCAGACTGACGGGGTGTGTTTCTTTGGCGAATTGTTGTTCCATGTATGACCTAATATTGTTGCTAAAA
>JBAQWL010000061.1:0-5843 GCA_049298895.1 Gallionella sp. | reverse complement strand
AGCCTGCGCCGCGTTGTTATCTGTCACCGTACTCGCATCATTCAAAACACTCTGAGTTGCGGCGTTGGTTGCCGCACCGGCAACGCCGGGGCCAGCCATTCCAACAGCAGCGCCCACAGCAGCTATTGCCCCCTTCTGCACTCCACGCGACACGGATTCCTTTTTATCGAGGACATAGATACCCGCCAGCCCTGGCGTTTTCTGCGGATCGAAAACCAAGCCATGCATTTCAAATTCCAGCCCGGTCGGCGTGATGCCATGCGTGACAACCATTTCCATACGTTTTGTTGTGTTGTTCAGGTTCTTGTCCGCAAACAACACAGTGCCTGCAGGCAAGGTGCGCCTGTCCCCGATCACGTCGCCGGTCAGGGTCAGTTCTACCGATCCTGATTCGCCGCTGGTCGTATTGCGGTCAAGCGAGGCATTCAACCATGAGCCTAGCCGTATCCCAAAGGCGACGGTTGACTGCACCGCGTCCGTGACGATGGCCTGCCCACCAGACACAGCACTGGATCGAGGCGGCGGCGTGTAGAGGTTGGAAACATCCTCTACGCCCGATGCGGCGGCTGCATCGTGTTTCTTCGCAGCATGTTTCTTCGCTGCGGCCTTTGCACCTGTATCGTACTTGCTGCTTGTCTGCGAGCCGCCGCTTTTCTGCGGATCAACAGGCAAGAGTGAACCCATAGAGCCGGTATCTGTACGGCTTTGCCGTTGCGTGGTTTCACGGTCTTGTTCGGCAGCGGCACCACGCAATTCGTCTGCCGTAACTGCGGCAGCAGACGAAGCATAGAGGCAGGCAACGCCAATCAGCATGAGACGTGCAATTACCATTTCGCCTCCACAATTCCCTTATCTGTCACGACTTGCAGGCGCATCAAGTTGTTGGGATTGATGGCCGTGTCCAGCACAGTAATTGCGCCCTGTATGCTCTGGCCGGGCTGAACTCTAGCGGGTACGTCCTTGGCGGCATCAATAGGCAGCACTTGCTTTGTAACGGCATCAATCGAGAACAGCTTTGCATCCAGAATGGTCAAGCCCTTGCTGCCGCTGTCTGCTTCCACATTAAACAGGTAGATCGAATAAGGATCGTATTTCACAACCTGATCCACGTACAAAACAACGGAGTCGCCGTTGGGTAATTTCAAACGGCTTTCTTCTTTGATGCCTTTGGTTTCTGGCTTCGTGATTGCCAGACGACCCACTCGCGCAATCGCTTTTTGCTCTGCGATCACTTCCAGTTCTTCAAACCGCTTCTTGTAGTCACGCTCCAGCGCAGCCGTGCGCTGAGCAATGCTCTGCTGGATCAACTCTTCGCGCGCCTCGTTCGTCAGGTTGAAAACAATGTCGCTGTACTGTTTGTTCAGGTCGTTTGTGGTTCTCAGCTCAATGCTTATTTCGTATCCCGCAACCGAAACGAACACATTGCCAAGCATCGTGCCCTCAGCTCTAGCAGGCGCAGTTATCACAAAATAATTTCGCCCCTTCTCGCGTGTATTCACGAAGGACGGATTCGTGATGTTCAACGTGAACGGCACATAAGCATCCTGCTCGTCCAGGATAAAAGGGAAACTAAAGCGGGTGCCCAGGTCGGGCACGACATAGACGGTGAGAAAAGTCCGTTTGTGAAGCTCAACAGACTTAGAGCGCGGCGCGGCGTTTGCCACATTGATAGCAAACAACAACGAAACGCAGGCCAGCCATGAGAATAAGCGCATGTCAGTTGTCCTTTCGGGACAGAATTAAGAGGCCGCTGGTGTTCGAGGTGTTACGCGCCACCACCTCGGTTTCAAGTGTTATATCAAAAGGCTTTGAAACAGGACCCGTACCCGCGTCGATCACGATGTTGCCGGTGAGGCGCACCTGAGCATTCAGGCCACGCCGCTCAACAATGCGCGCGCCATTGTTTTGGGCGAACTCAAGCCAAGACCTGGCCTTTGCCTTCTCAACACGCGCTAGATAATTGTCGGTCTTGATGGCCTGCTGAGTAATGCCCAGCAACTCCGGCCCCATCATGTTCATGGCTTCGGCATAGTCCTCAAACACGGTCGCACTGTTCAGACTCATGAACAGAGTCGCAAAACGCATACTGGCCGCAATGATCTCTTGGTCTGAGCGATCTGTAGGTTGTAGGTACTCAAACGAACCAAGAACTCGGCCTGCCGCATCCACGGCCACGACCGGACGCGGAGAGAAGCTACTGACCAGGACGATCAGGAAGTGCATGCACAGCACGAAAAAGAACAGCGCCCAGCCAAGCAAGGCGTATCGCTGCAAACGCCGAACCAGCCAACCAGCTGGCCCGTGTTTTTTCAGAATCTCATTTGCTTCGGTTTTTCCCGGTTGCATTTATGCTCACCTCTTTTTCATTTGTTGGCGAATTATGACGCCGCGACGCCGCTGCTTCTGCCGGGCAGCATCTGACGACTGAACAGTGCCGCCAGTGTTCCCACCGTCGCCACCAGCGGGAGGCGACGCGCCAGCGGCAGTGCCAGGCGCAACTGCGCCCGCCGATGCAAACCGTGCCGTTGGCCCACCCGAAGAGGGTGTTGAGTTGCCTGCCACCATGCGGCTGACAACTCCATGCGCCTTGCCAGTACCCTCCCCCGCCGCCATCGCAGTACCAGACCCCGCCGCCACGGCTGCGCCGACGAAGGGCATCACGATGGCCGCCGCTGACGGGGAGTTCGTCACTAACGAGGAGGCGATAAATGGAGCGGACACCATCACAGCGGCCAGCAAAAGGTGCATCACGGAAAAAAGCATCATGATGTTTGCCGCGCGCAACATTGGATCAGCATCTGGCACGGCCATTAAGGTATCAGTCGAAGCGGTAAACAACATGGCGAATATCGCCATCATTAGGCCCTGCACTATCGGCCACACCAGCGCGAAGGCGCAGAGATAAGCCCAGCCTCGCAAAATCTTAAAAGTGGTGCTGATAGATATGGGAATTGCGATCAGCCCCCAAATGAACGCAACCCCAAACACCAGCACGTTTGCGACTTTCAGGAATGCCGTTATAAACGCGACGATGATGAGCGAGCCGTAATAAAACAGCTCTGCCACCACCACATAAGGAGCTGACGCCAAACCCCACGCCGTAATTCCGCCCGATTCGATAGTGATTTTATTTTTCGCTATTACATTCGAAAATGATGCCATCGTGGTCTTGAGCGAGCCGAAGTCATCCAGCCATGCGTAGATCGGATTGAATACTTCGATCACGTATGCGCCGATGCTGTAATAAGCACCCAGCACGAAAGTCCATAGCACCATGTCGCGCAGCGCAGCACCGTATTTGCCACCCGACACAAGCCCGTCAATCTGTGTCTCCATCAGCCGAATATAAATAGCGATGAGTAACAAAACTGGCGACAGAAACTTTCCTACCGTATCTGCGAGCCCCTTGATTACCGGAAACAGCGCACTCACATCGAAACTGGTAAGAAGAGATGCGAGTTCGTTCATTTACCCATCGCCTCATAGACGCTTCTGGAATTATTTAGATTGGTTACTGTGGCCTTGGCTGCTGCCGCATGTGCGTAATCTTCCTGCACCCTGCGCTGCTCTTCCGCAGCAGCCAACGAGGCAAGCGTCGCGGCGGATTGTGCAGTAATGCGTTCAGCCGTGGCGGTATTCATCCTACCGGTTGCTTGTTCGGTGTTTGCTGCGGAAGCCTTTTTTAGCAACTCAAGATTTTCGAGCTGCGTGATGCGTGAAAGTTGAAAACGAATGTATCCCGCATTTTGTCCCACGCCATTCTCGACACGCTCTAATTCGGCACGCATCGCGCCAATGGTTTTGCCGCTGTCTTTATTCGGCTTTAAGCCCTTTACTACCTGTTTCAAGTCTGTGTTGGCAAGCGAGTCGTAGGCTTGTTGTGCATCTTTGATAGTTTTCTCTATGCTCGCTAATCCGTCGAGTTGTTTCTTGGCGGTTTCGTAAAGTTCTGTTGTCTGCTTATACAAGGCTGAGACTTCACCATAAGTTGTAGGATCGAAAGTGATGTCGCCTATCCCCCAAAATGCATGTGCAGGCGATACAAACATTGAAGAAAATATAAATATGAGAAACTTGTTCATTGCTTTTTCTCCTTTTCTTGTCGGAAAAGTTTGAGGCGTTCCATCGGATCGCTGACTCTTTGGCCGATCTTGTCTTTAAGATCTAAATCCTCTGGACTGGTGGCCGCCAGGTCCAACAGAATATTGGGGAACGTCAGATGCAGATTGTAATAGTCTTGCCCCACGCACTTAATGGCCGGACGCCAATCAAAATTGAGCGGGTACGGATATTGTTTCCAAATATCCAACGGGCCCTTGGGCATGGCTATGCGATTTGCAATCGCGTCCCAGCCATCGGTGCGATACAGCAGCGTGCGCAAAGGCATGGAATTAAGCACTTCCGCCTCGATGATGTCGATCTCGGCCACGCCTTGCGTAACAAGGTCAATAGCAGCCGCGTCCTTGCGACCCATGCGGGCAAGCTCGGAAATGAGTTTGCCCACAACGTCGGGGGCGATGGCAACGAACTTGTGCATTTCATCAAGCAGCACGCGCGCCGGATTTCGACGGGCGAAAGCGAGGTGATTGAAGCGCAACGCCAAAAATACCAGGTAGAACTTGAGTAGTTTCGGGCTGGCGCGATCAACTTCTTTTAAATCAACTCCGGTAATGCCTTCGCTCAAAACCAAGTTGTCAGCGCGGGCAAAGATCCGGCCTTCGGTTGTCTCCAGGAAGCTGTTTATATTCTGCGCCATTTCGTGCGCTGCTTTGCGCTGTGGCTCGCTTTCTAGCTCCTTGCCGCTGTGTTCCAGCTCAACCAGCAAGTCCGCCAATGTGGGTGCTTCTTTCCCGCTTGGCCTGACGGCGTAAAGCATCTGCAATGCGCTTTGCGCGGCAGCGGAGTGGTGAATAGGTAAATCCGTCTTTCCATCCGTGAGCAAGAAAGAAAGCGCGTTTACCGTGCCGCCTGCGAGCTTGGCATCAAGCGGCAGCGCGGCTGCCATATCCGCCGCCATGTAAGGCGGCAGCGGGTTTACAACGGTTTCGGATGGGTCAATTTTGGAGTACACGCCGCCGAAGCTCTCCACGATCCAGCGATAGCTGCCGCCGATTTCGGCGATGTACCAATCAATGCCCAAGGGGTACGTTTCGGCAATCTGTGCGACCTTCTCAACACCCTTGCCGCCGCCAGTGATGGCGACGGTAAAGCTGTGCGGCACGATCTGTGTGCTTGTGCTGAACCCGATCAAGGCACCAGACGCACCGAGACGTAACGACTCGGGGTTACTTTCGCCCGCGCGGTAAATCTGCACGGGTGCCATGTTGGCGACAAGCCAAGTATGGTCGGTGCGAAACACCGGACAACGATAGCCCTGCCCTGGCTGTCCAGCGCGGAAATAGGGTAGCTGCATGTAGTCCGCAGCGCGCACCTGACCGCCCGCCGACTCTATCCAGTCAGTTACGCTTCGCTCGTTGAGATCCAACTCCTCGCGCGTGCCGTGAAGATGGATGATGTAAGAATTCTTGAAGATCCCCAGCCCGTTTTCAGAAACGAAGGTCTGAAAACCAACAAGGTCGCTCATGGTTTTCATGTGCTGGCTTCGACCTCGCTTGCCCAGCGTTCCCTCGGCAAGATCGCTGGCTCTCTCGCTTGCGCGCAGGCTCTGTTTTGTGTCCACCGGCATCACGATCTGCGAGACGTGGAAAGGTATCGCCAACGATGCCATTCCCACGAACCAGCCAGGTTCAGCATCGGGGTACATGCTCACCAGCAAAACCTTGGTGAGATGTTCCCCAACACTTATCAGCCTGCCGTCAAGGCGCGGCGCTTCACTCAAAAGC
>JBAQWL010000060.1:0-5129 GCA_049298895.1 Gallionella sp. | reverse complement strand
GGATCACGCTTTGAATCAATTGACAACCGTTGCGCCTCAATACTATCTGCAGGGACTGGATAAGCAGCGCACGATTTTGCATGATGCCAATAGAAAATTGGGAGCTGCCCCTGACGAATGGCTCGTTAATACCAGAGAGATAGAGGCTGCCGTGCGGAGTCTGACTGCCCATCGACCTGTTGAGCAGGAGTTATTCGCCAAGCTGGAGATTTTAACTTCTGGCCCGCGCTTGGTCGGGATGGCGTTGTCATATAGCAACGAGCTGGAAGCTATTTTTGAGGAAAAAGAGCGCTACCGCATCTATCTGATTTACTACTCTGGCGCGCTACTGATTTTGCTCGCCTATTTGGGCTTCAAAATCAGGCTGGCGAATCAACGGCTGGAGCATCGCGTCATAGAACGCACTTATGAGTTGTCAGACGCAATGAAGCACCTTCAGGAATCTGAGGCACAACTGATACAGTCAGAGAAAATGTCGTCACTCGGCCAGATGGTGGCTGGTGTTGCCCATGAGATCAATACTCCGCTAGCTTACGTCAAGAATAGTCTGGGCGCTGTCGCTGAGCATCTTCCTGGGATTGGCAGCACGCTGGAACATTGTGAAAAATTGATTGCATTGCTGAGTGCCGGTGACAACCCCGATGAACTATCACGCGAGTTCGGGTACTCTTCGACGCAAATCGCCAAGCTCCGCCAGAAACATGTCATTGAAGAACTCAGCAGCTTGGTAAAAGATGGTTTGTATGGAACCGGGCAGGTCGCGGAAATTGTCGGAAATTTGAAAAACTTCAGCCGCCTAGACCGTAGTAGAATATCCAGCTTCAACTTGAATGAGGGACTGGAAAGCACCCTTTTGCTTGCAAAGCACCTATTAAAATTGGTTACAGTCGATAAGCGATTCGGTGAAATTCCTGCTATTACTTGTTCCCCATCACAAATCAACCAAGTCTTCCTTAATCTGATTACTAACGCAGCGCAGGCGATGCCTGATGAGCGCGGTACCATCATGCTAACTACACGAATTGAAGGAGAAGGGGTGGCTGTCGATGTGGCAGATAACGGCAGCGGCATTCCACCGGAAGTGTTGAACAAGATTTTTGATCCATTTTTTACCACTAAAGAGATCGGAAAGGGTACTGGGCTGGGTCTTTCGGTTTCTTACAAAATCGTACAGCAGCACGGCGGTCGCATCAGTGTTGACTCCAAGGTAGGAGTCGGAACCAAGTTCACTGTGTGGTTTCCGTTGAAGTATTTTCCAGAAAATGAACTAGAAGGGTAATACTCGGCAATGGCTCAACCGAAAAAAATCGGCAAATACGAAATTCAAGGCGCGCTTGGTATGGGCGGTATGGGCGTCGTTTATAAAGGGTGGGATCCGTCGATAGCTCGCGGCGTAGCGATAAAATCGATCAGTAAATCGTCGCACGAAGATAGAGAACTCGATATGGCGTTAAACCGTTTTCGCCAGGAAGCGCAGGCCGTTGGACGCATGGTGCACCCACGCATCGTGCAGATTTACGACTACATCGAAGATGACCTAGGTGCGCATATCGTTATGGAGCTGGTTAACGGCAAGACGTTGAAGCAGCACCTAACTCAGAATCCTCACTACGAAATAGCTGATGCCGGGTTCGTAATACAGCAGATTCTTGACGGGATTGGCTATGCACATAAGTATGGAGTGGTTCACCGCGACATCAAACCATCTAATATCCTGATTAATGCAGATGGTCACATCAAAATCAATGATTTTGGTATTGCACACATCGAAGCATCCGAATTAACCCAAGTCGGTGATTTACTCGGCACGCCTCACTATATGGCTCCCGAGCAATGTCTCGGCACTGAAGTAGACGGACTTGCAGATTTGTTTTCGATCGGTGTGATTGCCTATGAGATGCTGACTGGCAGCAAGCCTTTTACCGGAAATTTTGCCTCGGTCATGAACCAGGTGATTAATTTGCAGCCTACAAATCCCTCGCAGTTGAATCCTAAACTTGCGCCGTGTATGGATGAGGTATTGCATAGGGCACTTGCTAAGCAGCGTGCTGACCGTTATCAGACAGCGGCAGAATTTTCCGAGGCTTTCAAGCATGCCATAGATGTTTCGCTGAATGCGTTTTCGGCAGATACAAGTATTTCTACAATATCTTCCGCAAAGCTGATTAGTGCCTCCAAGCACTTGAGTAAAGCCCGTACTCAAATAGTTCCTGAAGATACTGTCGCGTTAGACGAAACAGCAGGTGATAGCCCAATCAGTCTTGATAGCAGTATCAAAAAAGCGCAGATACTTATCGTTGATGATGAAGAGCGCATTTTAACTGCGCTGAAATCGTTGTTCCGGGAGCGCTACCATGTGCTTTGCACCACTGATGGCTACATGGCGCTCGATTATTTAAAAAAACATCAGATACACGCGATCATAAGCGATCAGCGTATGCCAACTATGCTGGGGGTTGATTTGCTGAGGCAGGCTCACGAAATTTCTCCGCGTAGCATACGCATTCTGCTAACAGGTTATTCCGATCTTGCCGCCATCGTTGGCTCGATCAATGAGGGCGAGATTTATCGTTTTATCAGCAAGCCATGGGATAACAAGGCGTTGCAGACTATCGTTGCAGAGGCAGTGACGATAGGGCTTGAACTGGTAGATACCAAAGCGGTGATCGCCGAATTGCCTGCCAATATGTCTGCGGGCATATTAGTAATAGAAAAAAATGAGGACATTTTTCGAGTAACACGCGAGCTGGTTGGCGGTCTTTGCCCAGTAGTTTCTGTCTCTGACACAGATGCCGCGCTGCGAATCATGAATACACAAGAAATTGCGGTCGTAATTGCCGATATCGTACCCGGGCAGGAGCGGCTGATCACGATGTTAGAGTTGTTGAAGCAAGAACGCCCTCAGATATTGACAATCGTTACTGTCAAGATGGTGGACTCTGAATTGATAATAGACTTGATCAATCAAGCACTAATCTTTCGTATCCTGAACAAACCCATCAATGTGGGCATGCTGAAAAGTCATATACACGCCGCGCTGCAACGCTACCTGACTTTTAGGCAAACTCCAAAATTGTTGCAAGAGCAAACGGTGCTGTCCTTTGGGCAAGTGCGACAGGACACAGAAAAGCACGAAATGCTGAACAAAATAAAATCGCTACCGGGACGAGGATTTGGCGCGTAGGCCATTATTCGGCAGATACCAAGAATTCCCGCTTTGCGAAACAAATTGAAAGATAAATAATGCATTTTCCCGCTATCTTGATTTTTTTGTTTACCCTTTCGGGGTGTGGGCAGAAAGGCCCACTTACCCTTCCCTCTGTTCAGGTTCAGGTTCCAGGGGGTCAATTACCTGACACACAAAAAACAGCTACCCCAGCTACGCAGCACAGCCAATGACCACAAACGAGCATTTTCATTATCAAAGCAACGCGCTTTATGTTGAGCAAGTGTCGCTCACCGACATAGCCACACAGTTCGGCACACCCTGCTACATCTATTCTCATGCCGCGCTGACAGATAGCTGGAATCAGTTCTCCAATGCGTTGCTGGGCCGGGAACATCTGATTTGTTATGCAGTAAAAGCCAATTCCAATCTGGCGATCCTGAATGTCCTAGCGCGTCTAGGCGCGGGATTCGATATCGTTTCAGGTGGGGAATTGCAGCGGGTACTTGCTGCTGGAGGCGATGCGCACAAAGTGATTTTTTCCGGTGTTGGCAAGACTATTGCTGAAATGCGCATGGCATTGGATGCGAATGTCTTATGCTTCAACGTGGAGTCTCCTGCTGAACTGGAGCGATTAAACGAGATTGCAGGAGCAATGAGAAAGGTCGCCCAGGTCAGTCTGCGCGTTAACCCAGATGTGGATGCGAAGACCCATCCTTATATTTCTACCGGCCTGAAGCAAAATAAATTTGGTGTCGCCTATGGTGAAGCAGCTGCGCTCTACCGTAGGGCACGTGAGCTGAAAAATTTGCGCATCACTGGCATGGATTGTCACATCGGGTCGCAGTTAACCGAAATCAGCCCGTTCATTGCGGCGATGGAAAAAATATTGATGCTGGCAGATGTATTAAAAAGCGAAGATATTCACCTAGAACATTTCGATCTAGGAGGTGGCTTGGGTATTCGCTACAGAGATGAGACGCCTCCGGTAATAGCAGATTATGTCGGCGCATTACTGTCTGCATTGGGAGAGCGTAGTGAAAAGTTAATACTGGAACCGGGTCGTGTGCTGGTCGGTAACGCCGGGGTATTGCTGACTCAGGTGGAGTATCTCAAACACGGTGAAGAGAAAAACTTTGCCATCGTGGATGCCGCGATGAATGACCTGATGCGTCCCGTATTATATGATGCCTACCATGAAATTCTGCCGGCCCTTCGTGAAAACCACATCCGGAGAAATTATGAGGTGGTTGGGCCAATTTGTGAGACAGGCGACTTCATCGGTCATGCGCGCGATTTGGCAATCGCTCCACAATCCTTGCTGGCTATTCTTTCCGCAGGTGCTTATGGGATGAGCATGAGCTCAAATTATAACACCAGGCCGCGGGCTGCTGAAGTAATGGTGGACGGCAGCTCTGTGCATCTGGTACGAGAACGCGAAAAGATTTCACAATTGTTTGCAGGCGAAAAATTATTTTCGTAAGTGTCTGTTGCCATCAAGAGCGACACAAATTTGTGGGCGAAATTTTATATTGATACGGTGCCGGATGGGGTTTAGGCTAATCTGTTCACTACAGCCTGTTTATAAAGTAGGGAGGTGTTAATTTTCATCATTAAATCAGAAAGATCGTCGCCAGTCCCAGGAAAATGAAAAACCCGCCACTGTCCGTAATTGCGGTGATCATCACACTGGAGCCGATTGCCGGGTCACGCCCGAGTTTTTGCATGATGAGTGGGATGGCCAGACCGACGGTTGCGCCTACCATCAGATTAAGCAGCATCGCACTGGTCATCACGATACCCAGCGATATACTGTGATACAGGAGGTAAGCAAATAATCCTGCGACACCACCCCAAACCATCCCATTTAGCCCGCCGATAGCCAATTCCTTGAGCAACAGGCGGCGCGCATTCTCTTGTGTTATTTGACCCAAAGCCAGCGAGCGAATAATGATTGAGGTAG
>JBAQWL010000059.1:0-24769 GCA_049298895.1 Gallionella sp. | reverse complement strand
GGCTAATATCATCAAACACCACCACAAATCCCGCACCTGAAATTGTTGGCAGACGTGTGCCCCGTATCAATAAAATCTGATTGCCATTCTTGCTCACCCGCTCTATTTGCCGCTGCCAATCTCCATTGGGGATTTCGACAATAGCTTCGTTGATAGTGCGGCAAAATGAATTAAGGAGAGTATATTTTTCAGCAATTTGTGCCAGACTCGTACGCCGCATTTCATGCAGCGGCGCACCCAGAATTTGCACCGCACTGGTATTCACCGAACGCAACTGCAACTGATCATCAAGACCCAGCACACCTGAAGAAAGGTGGGTTAATACACTTTCCAAATATCCTTTAGCACGTACCACCTGACGCTGCTGCGACTCGCTGGCAGTCTTGGCGTCCGACAACTGCCGTATCATCTGGTTAAATAAACCAGTTAGTGCACCCAATTCATCACTGCTGCGTATCGGATATTGTCCGGTAAAGTCACCTTGTGCCACTGCCCGCGTCCCTTCTGCTAGCGTCTCGAGCGACGAACCGAGCCTTTCACTAAGAAAAAATGCTGCTGATACTGCAGTCAGCATCACCACTAATAGTGACAGCGTCAGGGTGATCGCATACAGCCGTTTCAGCCCCAGTCTGGAAAATGTCAGTTCCTGATAATCACGATAAACCGCCTGCACGGTCTCGGCATCCTCCACGATTTGTTTCGGCACCGGTTGGATGAATTGCAATACATATTGGCCTTTGCTTGGCGCATTGAAATTCACTGCCACCAACGCACGCAGCGCCAATCTTTGGTTCGACAACGTGTCAATTACCGCATACTCGCCCGTATCCAGCGTCAGCCTTAACAAATCGCCATCTGGAAGATCGGACAAGCGCTCCTTGTTGCCTGAGGAAAACGCGATCACGTCACCCTTTTTTGTAACCATGGCAACTTCCTGGGCCACCTGCTCGCCCACCAATTGGTCAAGAGCTTGCTGGTATTGTCCCGGTTGTTTTTCAGCCAGCAACAAGGCGGTAAATTTTGCCTTTTTGGCAAGTTCGTTCAAACTGTTATCGAGACCACTTCTGCCCAGATTGAGGCCACCCTCCAGCGCTTTTTCGACGCGCACGTCAAACCACGACTCGATGCTCTTGTCCAGAAACTGCACCGATACCGCATAGATCAAAATCCCCGGCAGCACCCCGATCAGTGTGAAAAACGTCACTAGGCGCAAAGTCAGCCTTGCGCCGAACACTTTGCGCTTGAGTTTGTTGCGTAAGCGCCACAACTGATAGCCGATCAGCCCCATCAGGCTCAGCGCCAACAAGCCAGTCAGCCCGAGCAAAACATAATAGCTGACGGAAAAAACCTCGGTATCTGCGCTGCTGCCGGATAACATGACCAGCAATGCCACGGCGAGAACCATGCTGAGTTGAATCAGATTTTTCACTGCGCCGTCACTCCGCCTCAGTCTTGTCGGTAACAGCCATGTTCGCCGGGCTGATCTCCCACTGGTGCCAGTCTGAATCAAGCTTCCAATCGCTACCAGACAAAGCATTCACTTGCAGCAACTTGGGTAGTTGTGAGTCGTCCAGTCGCAAGCGTACGGCGGCAACAAAGTTGCTTTCACTCTTGATCCACTCAGTCCACTCCGCGATATAGCCCTCCTCTTTCTTCAGTAAATCAGGGGGAATAACTGTGGAGCTTTGCCTAGCAAGTATGTTCAACGCATCGTCGAAGCTGGTGAAGTTCTGAAATAGCGCTCCGCGAGAAATACGGTATTGTCGCGTCAGCACGTTGTAGGAAAGCTTGATAGTCTGCTCTCCTCGAAAAACTTCATCATTCAACCAGTACCAGCGCGGGCGTATCAGTGAAAATTCGCCCACGAAATATAACGGGATACCTCGGGTCAATGCTTGTTGCATCACCTGAGTCAGGCTGATGTCATATGTGGCCGAAAGGTGATAGCCGTCCTCATCTAGGCGCACCTCCGCCTTGTTGACGGAAATGCCCTCCGCATAAGCCGTTGCCGCTAACAGCCAGAGGCAGGTTACTGCGCGTAGTAACCCGTTAAGCAATTTTCTGCAGTAACGCGTAAAAAAATCCGTCATGCTGGTCATCAGGCAACAACTGTCCTTCGCTATTGTCAGGCAATGTTACAGGCAATCGGCGCGCATCAGGCTGATGCGCCAAAAACGCCGCAATAACCTGATCGTTCTCTTGTTCAAACACCGAGCAGGTGGCATAAAGCAATTTACCATCCGGCTCCAGCAGTTGCCACAGTGCACGCAGGATACCAAGCTGTTGTACTGCAAATCCAGCAATATCCGCGTGGCGGCGCAACCATTTGATATCAGGGTGTCGGCGCACCACACCGGAAGCAGAACATGGCACGTCAGCGAGTATGCGCTGGAACGCTATGCCGCCCCACCAACTTTTTGGATCAGCAGCATCTCCGACCACCAACTTGGCAGTCAACGCCAAGCGTTGCAAATTTTGCGCAGCCCGTGGTAAACGTTTTTCGTCTTTATCCAAAGCCAGCATCTCTACTGCGGCCAGCTCCAGGATGTGCGCCATCTTGCCACCCGGCGCGGCACAGGCATCCAATACACGCATCCCATCCTGAATATCCAGCAAAAGTGCCGCATATTGCGCACCGGCATCCTGCACCGAGATCAGCCCATCATAAAATCCTGGCAACCTGTCCACTGAGACTGGCTTATCCAGTTGAAGCGCATCTGGCTCGACGAGACGTGCAGACAGCCCATGCTGCGTCAGTAGTGCCAGATAATCCATGGTCGAACCTCGCCGCTGATTGACGCGCAACGTCATCGGCGGATGCTGATTGCCAGCTTCAAGTATTGCCGCACTGCGCTCTTCGTATTGCGCTTGCATCTCATCCACCCACCATTGCGGATAACTGTATTTTCCTTCCGGGTGCTGTGCAGCCTGCTCCAGCAATATGGCTTGGTTACGCAAAAAATTGCGCAGGATCGCGTTCACCAGACCGCTCACGTGCGGACTCAAAGTATGCGCAGCGCGCACCGCGTGATCGACCACCGCATGCTGTGCAGATTGGCCATACTGCAACTGATACAAGGCAGTCAATAACAGAAAATGTACCCGCTTATCCGACAATGGCTTGTGCAACAACATATCCAGCACCGCCTGCAATGGTCCATAGAAACGCAGCGTGCCAAAACTTAGATCCTGAAGGGCAGCGCGCTGCATCGGCAACCAGGCATTTTTGGTACGCAGCGATTTATCCAGCACTTGATTGAGATTGCGCCCGGACACCAGCACTTGCTGAACGACGTTACTGGCGGCAAGCTGAATATGTTGCGTCTCAACTTGCATCAAAAACATCACCGACATTGATCGGCTTGGCCTGCAGGAATTTTATAGCAGATAGTGCCTTACCGCCGGGACGCTGCAACACTTCCAGCCGCAGCGCCGATCTGCCACATCCCACCGTGATGCCATGCAGATCAATGTCGATCACCTTACCCGGGTCGCCGTGCTTGTCTTGGCACAACGTGGCCTGCCAGATTTTTATCATTACCCCACCCAAACTTGCTTGGCATACTGGGTAAGGGTTGAAGGCGCGCACTGTACGCTCGATAAACTGCGCATTCTGGCGCCAGTCTATTTGCGCTTCGCTCTTGAGTAGCTTGGCAGCGTAGCATGCGGCACTGCTGTCTTGTTTGACAGGCTTCAAACGCTGCTCCTGCAACTGACGCAACGCCTCCAGAATACTGCTCGCTCCAATAGCCTCCAACTTATCGTGCAAGATCTGGGCGGTGTCATTTTCTGTAATCGGGCTACGGTATTGCAGCAGCATATCGCCAGTATCCAGCCCCTCATCCATTTGCATGATAGTGATGCCGGTCTTTGCATCTCCGGCTTGAATGGCACGCTGAATCGGAGCGGCACCACGCCAACGCGGCAGCAGCGAAGCATGAATATTCACACAGCCGTAGCGAGGAAGTTGCAGCACAGCTTTCGGTAAGATCAGCCCGTAAGCTGCCACCACCATCACATCTGCCCGCAGCGCAGCGATCTCCCGCTGTGCCTCGGCAGTCTTCAAGGTAGCAGGCTGCAATACCGGCAGCCCATGTTGCAGCGCGAGCTGCTTCACTGCACTGACAGCAAGCTTCATACCGCGTCCAGCTGGACGATCCGGCTGGGTCAACACCGCGAGCACCTGATGCTCCTTGTGCACTGCAGCCAAAGCACCAGCCGCAAATTGCGGCGTCCCTGCAAAGATGACTTTCATATTAGATTTAGCCTAGAAAAAACCTCTGCACAACGTAGCCAGCAATGCCGCGGGCATGACACGGCGTTGCGAAGCCCCCGGGGCAGGAATGCCCGCTCGCGTCTGCTCCCGCAATCTGGCCTTGCGGCTAACGTGTCGCAGATGCGGTGCACATTTAGCTTACCGCTACGCGGTCCCGAATTTTGAGCCATTTTTTAACGCAATATCGCGAGCTCAGCAGTAGTGCAGAGGATTTACATGGTTTCGCGCAGGCGCTTCTTCAGCTTGGCACGAATTCGAGTTTGCTTGAGCTGCGACAGATATTCAACGAATACCTTGCCCAGCAGATGATCCATCTCGTGCTGGACGCAGACCGCCAGCAAGCCATCGGCATCCAGTGTAAACGGCTCTCCTTTCTCATTAAGTGCATGAACCGTAACTTTTTCAGCGCGCCACACCTTTTCATAAATCCCCGGCACCGACAGGCACCCTTCCTCGTGTTCCTCTTGGCCGCTGCTGGTAATGATTTCGGGGTTGATGAATATCCGCAATTGATCGTGCGCTTCGGAAACGTCTAGCACGATGATCCGCTCGTGCACATCAACTTGGGTTGCTGCCAAGCCCACACCTACTGCTGCATACATAGTCTCTGCCATGTCGCGCACCAGTTCGCGGGTGGTTTCATTGAAATTACCCACCGGCTTGGCGACTTTGTGCAGGCGCTCATCGGGATACTGCAAAATTTTCAGGATTGCCATATAGTGTATCTCTGTAGTAAAACCCATATATGCTTGCTAATATATGAAGCAAGATGCAATATTTGGTGCGGCGCAGCCGCTTTGCGTACCCTACAAAAAAGAATTTTGACCTGCTGGAGTTTCCTATGCGCAAGATTATATCGCTGATTTGCTTTTTATTGCCCGTCCTGGCTAGTGCCGATCAGCTTCAAATCCGGCCAGATGCTCCTGATCGTCATGTCGTCGTCAAGGGCGACACGTTGTGGGATATTTCCGAAAAATTTTTCCAGGACCCATGGAAATGGCCATATATCTGGGGTCTGAACAAAAATACCATCAAAGATCCGCACTGGATTTACCCTGGCGACGTGGTTCTTCTTGATCGCGACAGCGGCACATTGCATATTGACCAAATGGCCGCAGATGATCAAGTAACTGCACGCGAACCCCGAGACGCGCTTAGAAGTAGCGATGCAAGCGACGGTGTCCGGCTCTCTCCGAGAATCCGCGAGGATGTGAGTGATCACGATGCAATCCCAAGCATTCCATTCGCCGCTATCGCCCCGTTCCTGAGCCGGCCGCTGGTCATCGAAAAGGGCATGTTGAGTAGCGCCCCATCATTGATCGGAGCCCGTGAAGGCCGTGTAATTCTTGGCGCTGGAGACATTTGTTTTGCCAAGGGTCTGACCTCTGACCTTGGTAACCAGTGGCAAATATATCGTCCTGGCAAGAAATTCATCGATCCAGACAGCGACGAAGTATTGGGTATCGAGGCAGTCTATCTCGGTAACGCCGAAGTGACCAACTTTGCGGAAATCAGCACCGTCTCGATCACGCACTCGATCCAGGAAGTTTACCAAGGAGATCGCTTGGTAGCCCCCTCAGCCGAAACTGCTGCCACTTACCTGCCGCGCGCACCTGAAAACAAAATTTCTGCGCGGGTAATTTCTGTGTATGGCGGAGTAACTCAAGCCGGACAGAATATGATTATCACGCTCAACAAAGGGGCGCGCGAAGGCGTGGAAATCGGTCATGTGCTGGCGCTCTACCACAAGGGTGAAATAGTGAAAAGTGCAGGCGACAGTTACACATTGCCGGATCAGCGCTATGGTTTGGCGTTCGTGTTCCGCGTGTTCGACAAGGTATCCTATGCGCTGGTGATGGAGACAAAACTGCCGGTACAATTGCTGGATATCGCACAAAACCCCTAGCGGAATATCACCTGGTTTCCTTTGCCTACGACGTTTTTCAACGTACTGCTTCTACATGCCTTTTGATCTGTCGCTTAAAGCTTGGCTGACACTCAGCCTGACACGCGGCCTGGGCGGTGAAAGTGCCCGCCGCCTGTTAAAGGAATTTGGTTCCCCCGCTGCGGTCTTCGCCGCCTCAATCAGATCGCTCAAATCGGTCGTCAGGTCAGATGTCGCTGCTGAAATCAGCACAGGTATCGGCGAGGATGCCATTGCACCTGCTCTGACCTGGCTGGAAGATGACAACAACCACATTGTCACCCTCGCCGATAGCGAGTACCCGCAAGCGTTGCTGAACATACCTGACCCACCGCTGCTGCTGTATGTCAAAGGTCAGCTTGATTTTCTCAATCGAGCCGCACTAGCGGTAGTTGGCAGTCGCAACGCTACTCCACAAGGCATTGGCAACGCTGAAGCTTTTGCTAAGACGCTAAGCGATGCCGGGCTGTGCATCATCAGCGGCATGGCGCACGGCATCGATGCCGCAGCGCATCGCGGCGCATTGCGCGGACAGGGTAGCAGCATCGCGATAGTCGGCACCGGGCTGGACAAAGTCTACCCCGCTGCGAATCGTGATTTAGCCCACGCGCTTGCACAGCAAGGCGCGCTGATTTCTGAATTCCCGCTTGGCACTCCACCGCTAGCCGCCAACTTTCCGCGCCGCAATCGCCTCATCAGCGGCATGAGTGTTGGGTGTTTAGTGGTGGAAGCCTCCCTGCAAAGCGGCTCGTTAATTACCGCGCGGCTGGCTCTGGAACAGGGTAGAGATGTATTCGCCATCCCCGGCTCAATACACGCGCCGCACAGCAAGGGCTGCCACGCCCTGCTCAAGCAGGGTGCGAAGCTGGTTGAGACAGCACAGGATATTCTTGAGGAGCTAGTCGGTCAGCTCCCCGCACCTGCACACAACCCGGTCGTACAAGTCACGGACATACAAGGCCCGGGCTTTGCGCTACTTGATCATCTTGGTTTCGATCCGGTAGATGTGAATACACTCAGTGATCGTTGCGGCTTGACGATAGCCGAGCTATCCGCCATGCTGTTAACACTCGAACTGGAGGGGCGCGTTAGTACGCTGCCCGGCGGGTTGTACCAACGAATTCAATAAATCCACGCAAATCATGTTCGAAATTTTAATGTACTTGTTTGAAAGTTACTTCGATGCGGGCAGCTATCCGGAACCGAAAAAACTGGAGCGTAAACTTTCCGCCGCCGGCTTTGAGGATGAAGATATCAGCGAAGCACTAACTTGGCTGTCTGCCCTGCAACAGCAAAATCCAGATAGTTACCCCACCAGCCTTGAGCATACCGGGCAGCGTCATTTTGCCGAACTGGAACAGCAGCGCATCAGCTACGAAGCGCGCCAATTTCTGGTATTTGCCGAACAGCAGCATTTAATCTCAGCAGTTGAGCGCGAGATGATCGTAGACCGTGCGGTAGCGTTACAACATGACAACCTCGCGCTGGATAAACTCAAATTGATCATGCTGATGGTATTGTGGAATCGCCATGAAGAACTTGATCCACTACTAACTGAGGAATTACTGACCCCGTTACATTCCGCGCAATTACACTGAACCCTAAACACCACGCATGGCAACCAATCTCCTGATCGTCGAATCTCCGGCCAAGGCCAAAACGCTACAAAAATATCTGGGTAAGGATTTTGAAATCCTCGCCTCGTATGGACATGTGCGAGATCTGATCCCCAAGACCGGCGCAGTCGATCCCGACAATGATTTTGCGATGAAGTACGAAACCATTGCGCGCAACAGCAAGCACATGGACGCAATCGCCAAAGCGGCTGTTGCTGCGGACAACATATATCTGGCACCTGATCCGGACCGCGAAGGGGAGGCGATTGCCTGGCACGTTGCGGAGTTACTCAAAGCCAAGCGCGGCATAAAGAACAAAAACATGAAGCGCGTTGTATTCTACGAGATCACCCAATCGGCAGTACGCGAAGCGGTCGCTCATCCTCGCGAAATCTCACAGCCACTGGTAAACGCGCAGCAGGCACGCCGCGCGTTGGACTATCTGGTCGGCTTCAACTTGTCGCCGCTACTATGGCGCAAAATACGTCCGGGTTTGTCGGCAGGGCGTGTGCAAAGTCCCGCACTGCGCATGATCGTCGAGCGCGAACTGGAAATCGAGGCGTTCAAAACCCAGGAGTACTGGACTGTCCATCTGGACAGCCACAAGGATCACCAGCCGTTCACCGCAAAATTATTCCAGTATCAAGGCAAAAAACTCGAGCAGCTCAGCATCGCCAGCCAGGCCGAATACAACGCGATCCAAGCCAAGCTCAACGATGCCAAATTGCCGCCCAAGGTGGTGCGTGTAGAAAAGAAGGCCAAGCAGCGCTATGCCGCCGCGCCGTTCACCACCTCTACGCTGCAACAGGAAGCAGTACGCAAACTGGGCATGACTGCCGACCGCACCATGCGCACCGCGCAATCATTATATGAAGGCGTAGACATCGGTGGTCAGACGGTCGGCTTGATCTCCTATATGCGTACCGACTCGGTATCGCTGGCCAAGGAAGCAGTGCAGGAAATCCGCGATTACATAGGCAACAATTTCTCCAGCGAATATCTGCCCAGCACCCAGCCCACCTACAAGAGCAAGACCAAGAATGCGCAGGAATCGCACGAAGCGATCCGCCCGACCTCGATCGAACGCGCCCCGGACAGTATGCGCAGCTATTTGACTGCCGATCAGGCGCGCCTTTACGAAATGATCTGGAAACGCACACTGGCATGCCAAATGGCACCCGCGCGTTTTGACACTGTTAATCTGGACATACGCTTGGGTGGTGACAACACGCTGTTCCGTGCCAACGGTCAGGTGATGGTGTTCCCCGGTTTCATCGGCGTGTACATGGAAGATGTGGACGACGCGACCGAGGAAGAAAGCGGCAAGCTGCCACCTTTGGCCGAGGGCGATGTGCTGCCTATCGATAAACTGTATGGCGAACAGCACTTCACCCAACCGCCACCGCGCTATTCTGAAGCCAGCCTGGTCAAATCGCTGGAAGAGCATGGCATCGGTCGTCCTTCCACTTACGCCGCTATTATTTCCACGCTGCAAGCCCGCGAATATGCCGTATTGGACAAGAAGCGCTTCGTGCCCACCGATGTCGGCCGTGTCGTCACGCGCTTCCTCACCGATCACTTCACCCGTTATGTAGACTACGATTTTACTGCCCGCCTCGAAGACGAACTGGACGAAGTCTCCGAAGGCAAACGTGACTGGATAGGTGTGATGGGCGAATTCTGGAAAGGCTTCTCCAAACTCATTAAAGAAAAAGCTGACATTGACCGCCCGGTTGAATTGATCGACGAGGCCTGCCCGGAATGCGGCAAACCGCTCGCCAAAAAGCTCAGTCGCTACGGCAGCTTCATCAGCTGCACCAACTATCCCGAGTGCAAATACAAGCGCAGCCTCAGCGGTGAATCCCAAGATGATGCCACAGCAAGGGTGGAACTGGGTATGCATCCGGATACCCAGCAAGCCGTGCTGTTGTTGCGCGGCCCCTACGGCCACTACGTGCAACTGGGCGAAGCCGTCAAGGAAGACAAGGTCAAACCGAAGCGCGTCTCATGGCCCAAAGAAATGCCGCTGGAACAAGCCGATCTGGCCGGTGCACTCAAGCTGCTGTCGCTGCCGCGCGAACTCGGCGCGCACCCTGAGTCCGGCAAAAAAGTCATCGTCAACATCGGGCGCTTCGGCCCCTACATCGGACACGACGGAAAATTCAAATCCATTCCGCGCAGCGACAGTATCTTTGATATCAGCCTAGCTCGCGCAGCAGAATTGCTGGCGCAAGCGCGCGATGGCAACACTGTGTTGCGCGTACTGGGCGATCACCCGGACGACAAGGCCAGCGTGGAAATCTGCAGCGGCCGCTACGGCCCTTACGCCCGCCACGGCAAGATCAACGCCACGCTACCCAAGGGCGTGTCACCGGATGACATCACGCTGGAAGAGGCACTGGAACTGATCGCGGCCAAGGTAGCGAAGGGTCCCAGCACTGCCGGAAAGGCCGGGAAAGCCAGGAAGCCGGCGGCCAAAACCACCAAGGCCAAGCCGGCAGCGAAGACCAAGACAGCAAAAGTCGCCGCACCCAAGACGAAGACCGCTGCAAAGGTAGCGAAACCGGCTATCAGGAAAGTAGCCACCGAAAAAGTGGTCAAGCCCGCTGCAAAGAAACCTGCTGCAAAAAAGGTAGCTGCAAAGAAAACCGCGAAGAGCAAAGCGTAGCTCCCTGCGGCGCGTCAAACCACTACAGCTTAATTCGCTGCCTGGATTTGCCACGCCGCATGACAGGCGACGCACTTCGTCAAGGTGTTCGCTGCCATCTGCAGGATCTCTGCTGATGATTTACCACCCTCTGCCGCTTTGGCGATGTCATCCATCTCGTGATGCACGCTCATGCCCAGCCCCTTGAATTCGAGCGGCAATTTGGCCATCAATGCCGGATTGACATCCGCCGCGCCAGCCATGCCTGCCGAGCGGGCAGCCTTGCTGATGCGCTGCATGTCACCCTGATTCGCACCTTCCAATATCTGTTGCGTCGCGGCCAGCAGACCGCGCATCTCCGCCAACACCAGATCACGCTCACCGGCTTGCAGCATGATCGCGGTCCTGCCATCGGTTCCCGCAGCGGTGTTGCCGCGGATGAAGAACCAGACGAACACGGCTATCGTGACGACCCAGAGCAGAATGGCGATTTGCGCCAACTTGTTCGATTTCATTTTGATCCTTTGGATTGGGTTACAGAGCTGTGCAAGATAGTGAGAATTGGCCCGGCCATCTGTGACAATAATCACACATGGGCACCACCAGCTCAACCATGGCGATGAAACAGCCCCAAATCAGAACCGCCAGTCCTGCAACCTAGTGTGCCTCATCCCAGTTGTTACCCTCACCCAGGCCAACTTCAAGCGGCACGTTAAGTTGCGCAACCTGACACATCAGCCCGCGCAACTTTTCCTTCACATGCGACAATTCTTCTTGCGGCACTTCCAGCACCAGCTCGTCGTGTACCTGCATGATGAGTTTGCTCCGCAGACTTTCTGCTTCCAGCCATGCTTGCACCTTGATCATCGCGAGCTTGATCAGGTCCGCAGCGGTGCCCTGCATGGGCGCATTGATCGCGGCGCGCTCCGCGCCCTGGCGGCGCATGCCGTTGCTGCTGTTGATTTCCGGCAGCCACAGGCGGCGGCCGAACACGGTCTCGACATAGCCTTGCTGTTTGGCTTGTTCGCGGGTGTTGTCCATATACGCTTTCACACCCGGATAGCGCGCGAAGTATCGTTCGATATAGGCCTGCGCTGCGCTGCGCTCGATGCCGAGCTGTTTGGCCAGGCCGAACGCGGACATGCCGTAGATCAGGCCAAAGTTAATCACCTTGGCATAGCGGCGCTGCTCGCTAGTCACCTCTTCGCGCGAAATCATAAAAATTTCGGCGGCGGTGGCGCGATGGATGTCCTCGTTGTTGGCAAAGGCCGTCAACAAACCTGCATCGCCGGACAGGTGCGCCATAATGCGCAGTTCGATCTGCGAGTAATCGGCGGATACGATGCGCGATTCCTGCGGCGCGATGAACGCTTCGCGGATGCGGCGGCCTTCGGCACTACGTATCGGGATGTTCTGCAAATTCGGGTCGTTCGAGGCCAGCCGGCCCGTGACCGCGACAGCCTGTGAATAGCTGGTATGCACACGACCCGTGACACGATTGACGGATAGCGGCAACTTGTCGGTGTAGGTGGACTTGAGTTTCGCCATGCCGCGATATTCCAGCAGTATCTTCGGCAACGGATAATCGAGCGCCAGTTCCTGCAGCACTTCTTCGTCGGTGGAAGGATCGCCGCTTGGTGTCTTCTTCTTCACCGGCAGTTGCAGCTTGTCGAACAGGATTTCTCTAAGCTGCTTGGGCGAATTCAGGTTGAACGGTTGCCCGGCGGCCTCGTGTGCTTTGGCTTCCAGCGCAATGAGTTTTTCGCCCAGCTCGCGGCTCTGGATCTGCAACAGCGCGCTGTCGAGCAACACGCCATTGCGTTCCATAATGTAGAGCACATGCATGCTGGGCATTTCGATGTCGCGATATATATGCTGCAATCCGCGCTGTGCTTCGATTTGCGGGGACAGATTCTGATGTAATTGCAGCGTGATGTCGGCATCTTCTGCAGCATAATGTGAGGCCGTGGCGATATCCACCTGGTCGAAGCATATCTGTTTCGCGCCCTTGCCCGCCACTTCGGCGAAGCTGATGGTTTTCACATTGAGATGACGAAGTGCAAGATTATCCATGTCGTGCGGTCTATGGCTTTCCAGCACATAGGATTGCAACAGGGTGTCGTCATGAATACCTGCCAACACGATGCCGTGATTGGCAAAAATATGCGTATCGTATTTGAGATTCTGGCCGAGCTTTTTGTGTACGGGACTTTCCAGCCAGTGCTTGAGTTTGGCGAGTACCTGTTCACGATTAAGCTGATCCGGTGCGCCGGGATAGACATGTGCCAGTGGTAGATACGCGGCCTGGTGCGGCGTGATGGCGAACGACATACCAACCAGTTGCGCGCTCATCATATCCAGTCCGGTGGTTTCGGTATCCACGCAAACCAGGTCGGTGGAAAGTAATTTATCCAGCCAGATGTCGAGCTGCGGTTCGGTCAGGATGGTTTCATAGTGAGCGCTGTCGGTGCGAGTCGCTTCAGTTCCACCCTCTCCGGGAGAGGGCGTAGAGTGGCTTATCCCCACGGAGCCTATCTTCGCTCCGTGGGAGATGGGCTGAGAAACGGGAGTGGAACCTTGCGTCAGCTCGCGAAGCCAGGTTTTGAACTCAAACCGCTCGAACAGACTGTGCAGCTTTTCCTTGTCTGCCGATGGCGGAGCCAGCTCGCTGTATTGTTGTGGCAATTCAACATCACACTTCACCGTGATCAACCGTCGTGCTTGCGGTAGCCAGTCCAGCGCCTTGCGAAGATTCTCACCAACCGCACCGCTGATCTCGTCGGCGTGCATCACCAGATTGTCCAGCGTGCCATACTGGGCGAGCCATTTTACCGCCGTCTTCGGGCCGACCTTCTCCACTCCCGGCACGTTGTCTACTGTGTCGCCGGTCAGCGTCAAATAATCCACGATACGCTCGGGCGACACGCCAAACTTGGCGTTCACGCCTGGCACATCCAGCGTCTCGTTGCTCATGGTATTGACCAGCGTGACATGCGGGTTAACCAGCTGTGCCAGATCCTTGTCTCCCGTTGCGACGATACTGCGTGCGCCATCCTGCGCGGCTTGCTGCACCAATGTGCCGATCACATCGTCCGCCTCAACACCTTCCAGCATCATGATGTTCCAGCCGGACGCAGCAATGGCCTGATGCAGCGGCTCAATCTGTTGCACGAGATCAGGCGGCATGGAAGGGCGATTCGCCTTGTATTGTGGATACCAGTCGTCACGAAAGGTTTTACCTTTTGCGTCGAATACGCACAGGCTATAATCCGCAGGGTAATCATTGCGCAATTTGCGCAGCATGTTGAGCACGCCGTAGATTGCACCTGTCGGCTCACCATGCCGGTTGCGCAAATCCGGCATGGCATGAAACGCGCGATACAGGAACGACGAGCCGTCTACCAACAATAATGTCTTCATTTTTTAGTTAAGGATAATTGCATGAACCCACAGTCCAAGTTACCTACCCCTGCCCTACCCGAAGCTTCGAGTTCCAAAGAAGCGTGGCGCGTGTTCGGCATTATGTCAGAATTTGTTTCTGCTACTGAACGGCTTAACCAAATACATCCCGCCGTAAGCATCTTCGGTAGCGCACGCACGCAACCTGATCAACCTTACTACAAACTCACTGAGGTGATTGCGCGGCTGCTTTCTGATGCCGGATTTTCGGTTATCTCCGGTGGTGGCCCAGGCATTATGGAGGCAGCCAACAAGGGTGCGTTCTATGGTAAGTCTGCCAGCGTCGGATTAAACATCCAATTACCTCACGAACAGGTAGGCAACCAATACCAGAACATCAGCCAAACCTTTCAGCACTTTTTCGCGCGTAAAGTCATGTTCGTAAAATTCGCCAGCGCCTATGTGGTGATGCCCGGAGGCTTCGGAACCTTGGACGAATTGATGGAAGCGCTAACGCTGGTGCAGACCGGCAAAACCCGCCGCATGCCAATTATTCTGGTGGGCAGCAAATTCTGGGGCGGCATGCTGGAGTGGTTCCGCACCGCACTGATAGGTGAAAAAGTCATCAGCCCGGAAGATATGGATCTGATTCAGCTCATTGATGACCCAAAGGAAGTGGTCAGCGCGATTTTCAAATACTACGAAACAAAAGGCTTTGAGCCCTCCGCTGCAGAACGCGAACGGCAGCTCTATCTGTAATCGGATAAACTACAACCTTCCAACTCTCAGAGATCGATGAGATGCGCTTCCTATCCTTTTTTCTGCTGAACATTTTTTCATTAACAGCCTATGCTGCCAAACCGGCCCCCGACAATCTTGAGCCGCTACCTCCGCCCCCCACACTCTCTGCCGGGTCTGATGACTTTCCAGACGATGCGCCGGAGGTAAACATCATCAAAAAAACAGAGCAGACTATCGAAGAATTTCGCGTTGGCGGCAAGCTATATATGATCAAAATTACACCGAAACACGGCAAGCCCTACTATCTGGTGGATGATCGGGGTGACGGAAAATTTGCACGGCAGGAAAGTCTGGATTCCGGCATGCGCCCGCCACGTTGGATTATCCACAAATTTTAGAATATGGCGGTTTTCACTAGGGTTTCCGAGGCGGAGCTCACTGCATGGCTGACTGATTATTCCCTTGGGCAGCTGCTGGAATTGCAAGGCATCCCCTCCGGCATTGAGAACACCAACTATTTCGTGACGACCAGCAACGGGCGCTTCGTGCTCACGCTGTTCGAGAAACTCAGTAAAGACGAATTGCCGTTCTATCTGAATTTGATGGCACACTTGGCGCGCCACGGTATACCCTGCCCCAATCCGATGGCGAATCGCCACAATCAGTTTCTCGGTTCGCTGAAGGGCAAGCCAGCGTGCATCGTCAGCCGCTTGAGCGGAAAATCCACTACCGCACCTAATCCCGCACAATGTGCGGCAATAGGCGCCATGCTTGGACAGATGCACATCGCCGGCCAGAGTTTCTCGCAGATCATGCCCAACCCGCGCGGTGCCGCATGGCGCACCGCAACCGTTCCGCAGGTGCGACCATTCCTGGACGCGGCCCAGGCAGCGTTGCTGGATCGCGAAGTCGCACTGCACAGTCGGCAAAGCCCGATTCCCTTGCCACAAGGCGTGATCCACGCAGATTTATTCCGCGATAATGTGCTGCTGGAGGAAAATCGCATCGGCGGCTTGATCGATTTTTATTTCGCCTGCACCGATGCATTGCTGTATGACGTAGCGATCACTGTCAACGACTGGTGCATGGACAGCAGCGGCAAGCTGGATGTGCAGCGCACCCAGACGCTGCTGCGCGCCTATCATGCGGTGCGCCCGCTGCTGGACAGCGAGCGGGACGCGTGGCAGTTGATGCTGCGTCTTGCCGCGCTGCGCTTCTGGCTGTCGCGCCTGCATGACATGCACCTGCCGCGTGAGGGTGAGTTGATCAATGCACACGACCCAAAATATTTCGAGTATGTCTTGCGGAATCACATCAAATCGGCGCAAGCCATTTGGCTGTAAAGGGAGAAAAGATAATGGAACCGAGACACTTGAGTGCAGGCCATGGTTGGGAGTGGATTAAGCGCGGCTATGGGCTGTTCTTGAAAGCCCCGCTGCTATGGATCGTGTTGCTAATGATCTGTGTGGTCGCAGCGGTAGCACTGTCCAACCTGCCCGTGGTAGGTGAGCCGCTGCTGAGCTTGTTGATGCCAGTGGTGTTGGCTGGTCTGATGGCCGGCTGTCGCGACTTGCTGAAAGGCGAGGAACTCGAACTGGCACACTTGTTCAGCGGTTTTCAACAGCGCACGAGCCAACTTGTCACATTGGGCGGCATCGCGCTGGTTGCTCAATTCCTGATTCTGGGGCTGATGATGCTGGCCGGCGGCGCGGCGTTGGTAAGTATTGTGATGAGCGGGCAACCCGTTGTAGATCCCAATGTGATGATCCAGGCAGTTAGCGGTGCCAGTCTGGCCGTGTTACTGGGCATCACGTTATTCAGCGTGCTTTTCATGGCCATGCAATTCGCACCGTTATTGGTGTTTTTCAGCAACGTAGCACCGTTGATGGCAATGAAACTTAGCCTGCGCGCCTTCCTAAACAACATCGGATCAATGCTGGTGTACGGCACGTCATTCATGTTCTTGGCGCTTCTCGCCACCATTCCGATGATGCTGGGCTGGCTGGTATTGCTGCCGCTGGCGTTCACTTCGTTGTACGCCAGCTATTGCGATATTTTCCCGGCTGAAAAAGAGGTCGACAGCGCACCACAGCAAGGCGATATATTTAGCCACGACGATCAATCAAGATTTTAAGAAACTCTCCCTTGTTATTCCCGCGTAAGCGGGCATAACAAGGGAGTCAAATCGCGGTCAACTTCGCATACTCCAATGCCAGCCACTTCACCCCAGCCTTGCGAAAATTTACTTGTACACGCGCATCCGCGCCGCTGCCTTCGAGATTAACGACCACTCCCTCGCCGAATTTGGTGTGAAATACTGCCTGGCTGATACGCCATATCCCCTCACCAGCCATCACCCCTGACAAATGAGAAATGGGGGGGGTTGAGGCGTTGGGGGTTAAGTAGTTCGCAACAAACGAAAGTCGCTGCTCAATGCGTGGCGTAATCCAGTGCAACAACTTGTCTGGCAACTCGCGCAAAAAACTCGATGCCATACTATAGCTTGCCTGACCGTGCAGCATGCGTCTTTGCGCGAAGCTCAAGTAAAGCCTGCGCCGTGCGCGGGTGATAGCCACATACATCAATCGACGCTCCTCATCCAGCCCACCATTTTCACGCTGGCTATTCTGGTGCGGAAACAAACCCTCTTCTAGGCCGGTAATGAACACAGTATAAAACTCCAGCCCCTTCGCTGAATGCACGGTCATCAGGTGCAAAGCATCATCCTGTTCGCCCGCCTGATGTTCACCTGCTTCCAGAGATGCGTGAGTAAGAAAAGCAGTCAGGCTGTCGTCCTCTGCTTCGTGGACAAACAGCGTTGCCGCATTGATGAGCTCGTTTAGGTTCTCCAGACGCTCTTCTGCTTCCCGTTTCTTCGCACCCGTTTCGTTCTGATAATGTGCGGTCAGACCACTGTACTGCAGGACATGATCAATGATTTCCGGGAGAGGCAACTCGCGTGTGGCGCTACGCAGTGATTCAATCAGTGCAACGAATCCGGAAACTTTACCACCACCCCGTGCTGCTGCATCCCATAGCGTAGTCGAATGCATCATCGCTGATTCCTGCAACTGCTCTATGCTGCGCGCACCGATACCGCGCGTCGGGAAATTAATAATGCGTAGCAATGCATTATCGTCGTCGGTGTTTTCCATCAGGCGTAAATAGGCCAGTGCATGCTTGATCTCCTGCCGCTCGAAGAAGCGCAGCCCACCATACACGCGATACGACAGCCCGGCTGAAACCAGCGCGTGCTCCAACACCCGGGATTGTGCATTGGAGCGATACAGCAGCGCGATCTCAGCCAGCTTCATGCCTTCGCGTCTCAGCTGCTGTATCTCGTCTGCGATGAATGCGGCTTCATCCACGTCAGTCGGTGCCTCATACACACGCAGCGGTTCACCGCCACTTTCCGCAGTCCACAGATTTTTGCCGAGGCGGTTTCGATTGTTGCTGATTAGCACATTGGCCGCTTCCAGGATATTGCCATGAGAGCGGTAGTTCTGTTCCAGCTTGATGACGCTCTCGACATGAAAGTCGCGCGTCAACTCTTGCATGTTACCCACGTTTGCACCACGGAATGCGTATATCGACTGATCATCATCACCCACCGCGAACAGTGTGCTGTGCAGGCCCGCCAGCAATTTCAGCCAGAGATATTGCAGCCGATTTGTGTCCTGAAACTCATCCACCAGAATGTGCTTGAAGCGCTCCTGATAATGTTCACGCAATTGCTGGTTACGCGAAAGCAATTCGTAGCAACGCAGTAGCAGCTCGGAGAAATCTACCACTCCTTCGCGCTGGCACTGCGCATCATATTCAGCGAACAACTCCACCTTGCGCCGTGTATAGGGATCATATGCTTCCACCTCGTTAGCGCGCAGCCCCTGCTCCTTGCTGCCGTTGATGAAGTTCTGCATCTCACGTGGCGGATATTTTTCGTCATCGATGTTCATTGCTTTCATTAGTCGCTTGATCGCGGAAAGCTGATCGCCACTATCTAAAATTTGAAAGGCTTGAGGTAAATTTGCTTCGCGATAATGCGCGCGCAATATGCGATTGCACAGGCCGTGAAACGTACCGATCCACATGCCGCGCGTGTTGATCGGCAACATCGCCGACAGGCGCGTCACCATCTCCTTCGCTGCTTTGTTAGTGAACGTCACGGCGAGAATGCTCTGAGGACTTACCGCGCCAGTACTGATCAGCCATGCAATGCGCGTGGTCAGCACGCGTGTCTTGCCGCTGCCTGCTCCGGCGAGAATAAACGCGGATTGATGCGGCAGGGTAACGGCTTGACGTTGTTCGGGATTGAGGCCTTGCAGCAAATTCATCATTTTCCCAAAAGGAACGGGGAATCAAGCGGTGCCTGATTCCCCGTTCTGTTATAGCGCTCCCAGTTACTTCTTCTTATTCTCGATCATCTCATGCACGATCGGCGCAAGGATTATTTCTAGCGCATAGCTCATCTTGCCGCCAGGCACTACCAGCGTGTTAGCGCGTGACATGAAAGCATTCGGGATCATGGCAAGCATGAACGGAAAATCCATGCCTCTGGGATCACGGAAACGAATCACTACGAAACTTTCATCCGGGGTTGGGATATCGCGCGCAATGAAAGGATTTGAAGTATCTACCGTTGCGACACGCTGAAAGTTGATATGGGTGCGCGAAAACTGCGGAGTGATGTACTTGATATAATCAGGCATGCGACGCATGATGGTGTCTACTGTTGCTTCCGCTGAGTAGCCACGCTCCGCACCATCGCGATGAATCTTCTGAATCCATTCCAGATTGACCACCGGTACCACACCGATACCCAGATCTACATATTTGGATACATCGTGCTTATCGCTCCTGGCCAAGCCGTGTAGACCTTCGTAGAACAGCAGGTCTGAATCTGCTTCGATGTCTTCCCAAGGCGTAAACACGCCTGGTTTCAGGTCGGTCAGGCCAAAGTGCTTGTTATGCTGCTCGGCTTCTTCCTCACTATGTACATAGTAACGGCGTTTGCACATGCCGGTTTCGCCATAGGTTTTGAAAGTTTTTTCAATTTTATCGAAATGATTTGCTTCTGGACCGAAATGGCTGAAGGTATTGTTGCCAGCTTTGGCAGCTTCTGCGGCGGCGGCACGAAACGCCATGCGATCCAAGCTGTGCAGGCTGTCACCTTCAATGATCGCCGCACGAATTCCTTTTTTGGCGAGGTCAAAATTTCGTCTCTCGGCAGCGGGGGGTGGATTGTTGGGTTGCTTTCTTTTTTCACGGCGGAACAGGTTTTCAAAGGCACGTTTTACCGTAGTGGTACCTGCACCGGATGAACCAGTCACGGCAATCACGGGATGCTTGCGAGACATAATCGAACTCTCCTGAAGGGATTTATAAAAATTTTAGGCGGCAATTCTAGCAGAATGACTCTCTTTGATATAGCGGCCATGTGCGGCGTTGATGATGCCGTTATAATGACGGTCTCATCAAACCCACGCAAAAGACAAATGCAGCAGGATTACCAGCCCAGGAATATCGAAGCCGCCGTGCAACAGCACTGGGGCGATCATCAGACATTTCGTGCCGACGAGCAGTCCGACAAACCCAAGTATTACTGTCTGTCCATGTTCCCCTATCCTTCGGGCAAGCTGCACATGGGACATGTGCGCAACTACACCATCGGAGATGTTTTAAGCCGCTACCACCGCATGCAGGGATACAACGTGTTGCAGCCGATGGGCTGGGATGCGTTTGGCCTGCCTGCCGAGAATGCCGCGATGGCCAACAACGTGCCGCCCGCCGCGTGGACCTATTCCAACATCGAATACATGAAGCGGCAGCTGAAATTGCTGGGCTTGGGCGTTGACTGGTCGCGCGAGATTGCCACCTGCAGGCCGGATTATTACCGCTGGGAACAATGGCTGTTCACGCGACTGTTCGCGAAGGGCATCATCTACAAGAAACTGGCCACGGTAAACTGGGATCCCGAGGACAACACCGTGCTGGCCAACGAGCAGGTAATAGACGGGCGCGGCTGGCGCAGCGGGGCGCTGGTGGAGAAGCGCGAGATCCCGATGTATTTCTTCCGCATCACCCAATACGCCGAAGAACTGCTGCGAGACCTCGATACGCTGGATGGCTGGCCAGAGCAGGTCAAGACCATGCAGCGCAACTGGATCGGCAAGAGTTATGGCGTGCGCTTCACGTTTCCTTACACGCTCGACGGCAAGGATGAAAATCTCTGGGTGTACACCACCCGCGCCGACACCATCATGGGCGTCACCTTCGTCGCGGTCGCCGCCGAACATCCGTTGGCGACTTATGCCGCAAAGAGCAATCCGCAGCTCGCGGCCTTCATCGAGGAATGCAAGCGCGGTGGCGTGGCCGAAGCGGATATCGCCACCATGGAAAAGAAGGGGATGCCGACGGGTATCAACGTCACCCACCCGCTCAGCGGCGAGCAAGTGCCGGTGTGGGTCGGCAACTATGTGCTGATGAGTTACGGCGAAGGCGCGGTGATGGCGGTGCCGGCGCATGACGAGCGGGATTTTGGTTTTGCGAAGAAATACAACTTGCCGATCAAGCAGGTCATTGGTCGGCCATTTTTCGAGGTTAGGGACTACGAAGCTGGAAAGTCGATTCCGGACCAGAAAGTTGACGCAAGTAGCGAGTTCACTAATAGCCGATGGCAAGAGTGGTATGCGGATAAGCACAATACATTCTGTGTTAACTCCGGCGACTACAACGGCAAGAACTTTGACCAAGCTGTGGACGCCATCGCCGCCGGCCTCGCCGCAAAAGGCCTGGGCGAAAAGAAGGTGCAGTTCCGCCTGCGCGACTGGGGCATCTCCCGCCAGCGCTACTGGGGCTGCCCTATCCCCATCGTTCATTGCGCTACCTGCGGCGACGTGCCGGTGCCGGACGAACAGTTGCCGGTAGTGTTGCCGGAGAACGTGGCACCTGACGGTGCGGGTTCTCCGCTGGCAAAGATGCCGGAATTCTACGAGACCGCCTGCCCGACGTGCGGCGGCAAGGCCAGACGCGAAACCGACACGATGGATACTTTCGTCGAGTCGTCTTGGTACTACGCGCGTTACGCCAGCCCGCAGTGCGAAACCGGCATGGTGGACAAGCAAGCCGCACAGAAATGGCTGCCGGTGGATCAGTACATCGGCGGTATCGAGCACGCCATCCTGCACCTTTTATATGCCCGCTTCTTCCACAAGTTGATGCGCGACGAAGGTCTGGTACAGGGCGACGAGCCGTTCAAGAAACTGCTCACGCAGGGCATGGTGGTCGCGCCGACGTTCTACCGCGATGGCGACAGCGGCAAGAAGCTGTGGATAAACCCCGCCGATGTGGACGTTGAGACCGATGCCAAAGGACGTCCCATCGGTGCGAAGCTGCTGGCTGACGGACTCCCGGTCACCATCGGCGCAACCGAGAAGATGGCCAAGTCGAAGAACAACGGCGTGGATCCGCAGGCCATCATCGACCGATACGGCGCCGACACCGCACGCCTGTTCATGATGTTCGCCGCACCGCCCGACCAGCAACTGGAGTGGAATGACGCGGGTGTGGAAGGGGCGTTCCGCTTCCTCAAGCGCGTGTGGGCTTTTGCCTATGAAAACAAGCACCGCATTCAGAATGCCTTGCAAAGCAGGAAATCCGGCCTGAAAGGTCGGCTCGATTGGAGCAAAGTGGCGCCATCTCAAAAAGAGATTCGTTTTCAGATTCACAAGAGCTTGCAGCAAGCAAATTACGATATTGCACGACATCAATTTAATACTGTGATTTCTGCTGCCATGAAAATTATTTCTGCTGCCATGAAAACACTTGATGCGCTTGATGAGTTACCTGCTGCCGTAGAAGCAGGCAAGGGCTATACATTCTCCGGTAATGTATACGATGAGTATATTTGTGAAGGCGTAGAAATTGTCCTGCGGCTCCTCTCGCCCATCACCCCACACATTTCGCAAACCCTATGGAAAGAACTCGGTTATGGCGATGATATCCTTGATGTATCTTGGCCTGAGGTAGACGAGACCGCGCTGGTGCAGGACGAGATTGAAATCGTGCTGCAAGTGAACGGCAAGCTGCGCGGCTGCTTACGTGTAGCGAAGGATGCCGACAAGACGACATTGGAGCAACTTGCGCTGGAGCACGAAGCCGTACAGAAACATCTGGCAGGCGCTGCAGCAAAGAAAATTATCGTCGTTCCGGGTCGCTTGATCAACATCGTTGCTTAGGAAATTGTCCATGCGCCTATCTCCGCGTTTTTTTTCCCTGCTGCTGACCACTCTTGTACTGAGTGCCTGCGGCTTTCATCTGCGTGGGCAAATGGGCATGCCATTCAAAAAGTTGTATTTGGATTCAGCCAATCCCAACACACACCTCATCGGTGAGTTGCAGCGCAACCTTAAGTCCAACCGGGTAGAACTGGTGGGCACTGCCGAACAGGCTGAAGTGGTACTTAACATTGTTTTTGAAATTCCCGACAAACAGATCCTGTCGCTGGGCGGGAATGGGCGGGTGAGCGAATTCCGTTTGTTTTACCGTGTTTCTTTGCGCGCGTATGACCGGCAGCAAAAGGACTGGATACCGGCCGAGGAGATTACGTTGATCCGCGATTACTCCTACGATGACACTAGGGCACTGGCTAAAGAGGCCGAAGAATCCCTGCTTTACCAAAGCATGCGTTCGGACATGGTGCAGCAAATCATACGTCGGCTGAGCCGAGCAAAACCACAGCCCGAATAATATGCCTATCAGCAGTGAAGAACTTCCGCGTCATCTCGCCTCTGGACTGAAACCGTTGTATGTGGTGTTCGGCGATGCGCTACTACTAGCTATCGAGGCAGCAGACAGTATCCGCACGGTAGCGCGCGCAGCCGGGTATACCGAGCGCGAGACGTTCATCGCCGAGCAGCACTTCAAATGGGCGGAGTTGCGCAACTGCGCACAAAGCTTGTCATTGTTCTCCTCGCGCAAGATCATCGAGCTGCGCATCCCATCCGGCAAACCCGGTGTTGAAGGCGGGCAGGCATTGCAGGACTATTGCTCCAATTTGAGCCCGGATGTGCTGACGCTGATTTCTCTGCCCAAGTTGGATTGGGCTGCCCAGAAGAGCAAGTGGTTCAACGCGTTGCAGCAGCATGGCGTAATTATCTCCGCCGATGACATTCCCCGAGGCGAATTGCCGGGCTGGATCGCTGATCGTCTCAAACGGCAAAATCAAACTGCAGACAACACTACGCTGGAGTTCCTTGCTGATCGTAGTGAGGGCAATCTTCTCGCTGCGTTTCAGGAGATTCAGAAACTTGCGTTGCTGTTTCCAGTTGGACAACTATCTTTCGAGCAGGTGAAGAATGTAGTAATGGATGTCGCGCGCTACGATATCTTTAAACTTTCTGAGGCCATGCTGAGTGGCAACACAGCTCGTTATGCACGCATCCTCGACGGGCTGCGTGCCGAAGGCACTGCTACCACACTGGTATTATGGGCAGTCTGTGAAGATATCCGCACCCTCGGAAAAGTGTTACAAGCCACGCAGCACGGCAGCAATCTCGGCAGCGCCCTGCGCGACATGCGTGTACGCAAAGACAGGCAGGGTATGATTGAGAACGCCACACGCCGCCTGAAATCGCCTCGTGTCGAGCGCGCCCTGCTGCAAGCTGCTCGACTGGACAAGATCATCAAAGGCTTGCGCCAGGGCGACGTATGGGACGAGCTGCTGCAACTCGGGCTTCGCTTCGCCAAATGAGTAATATATTGTTAGTGATCACCAATCTGCCAGACGCGTCCTCGGCCACAAAGCTTGCCCAACATTTGATTGAGGAGCGCGCCGCCGCTTGCGTAAACCAACTCCCGCCATGTATCTCGACTTATCGATGGCAAGGCAAGGTTGAATCTGTCACCGAGGTGCCGCTTTTGATCAAAACCACTCAGGCTGCCTATCTTCGCCTTGAAAAATTGATACAAGCAGCGCACCCTTACGAACTTCCCGAAATCATCGCTGTCTCGGTGATAGCAGGTTTGCCGACTTATCTGAGCTGGATAGATAACGAGACAATAATCACCAAGGAATAACCATGCGCTTTGTTTTGCTGCTGTTGCTCTGTTTCATCCCCCCGGCCATAAACGCCGACGGCTTTCTAGATCGTCTGCCTGGTCTGGGA
>JBAQWL010000058.1:0-7581 GCA_049298895.1 Gallionella sp. | reverse complement strand
GGTCCGGGGTGACTAGCTCGTGCCAGATAAATGGATTCTGGTCTGTCATGGTTCCTCCTTCGTTATTTCAGAGATTTGGCACAGTTACTTTAGATAAGCGGCATGAAAATTCATTTGGCGTGTGCGCATATACAACGTCCATTTGTTGATAAAACACCTGATAAGACTACCAGCCATTCCGCTAAGCCACCAAAAACGTACTGTTTCTAATGCGAATTGAAATTATTCAGCGTTTTCCTAGGCATCCTCTCCGTGCGAAACTCGCTTGTGAAGAAACAGCCAGGCATAGATCGCGATGTTGACGACGATGACCACTCCGGCAAGCACGAACTGGATCTCTCTGGTGAGGCCGGCAGGATAGATGATCGCAAGGAGATAGTGCTCGATGAAGCTCTCCGTGTATCCCGATAGGCCCGCCTTGATACGAAGATGGTTCTCCAGGTAAGTGAGCGGGCAACTGCGACCAGTGAGCTCAACAAAGAACGCCCAGGCAGCAACTGGAAGATGAACAAGTGGCGTCCAGCGCCACCACAGCGCTGTCACGGCACCCAGAACGGCGAACAGGATGAAGGCCAGATGGAGCAAGAGGATAGCGTCAGCGGCCAGACGGAATAACATCGCAGAGGGTCAGACAGAGCTATCCCGGCTTTTACGAACACTCAACCATGACGGGGTTTCTTCGCTTTCTTCCTCGCACCACCAAGCCGGCATACCGGGCAAGGCTCTGCACCGCGATAGTTGTGCCACGACTGCGC
Source organism: Gallionella sp. (assembly GCA_049298895.1). Taxonomy (GTDB): domain Bacteria; phylum Pseudomonadota; class Gammaproteobacteria; order Burkholderiales; family Gallionellaceae; genus Gallionella. The sequence goes on along the minus strand of JBAQWL010000058.1, from coordinate 6,826 downwards.
GTTTTCCATCCACAGCGATTTTTTTCGGCATGACTAACTCCTGCTCAGCTTAACGGGTGAGCTCACCGGCTTGCTTGGATTTCCACATCGTAAGCTGCGTGACGGACGCGTCCGGTGAAGCGACTTGTTAGTTACACCCATACGAGAACTGGAGTGTTACTCACCCGCCCCGTCGTCCGCGATGATTCGGGCCCTGCCCGTGATGGTTGCCTCACGTGTTAAGCTGAGCAGAAAGCACAGTTGAAGCTCACCAAACTTAAAATCGTAGATCCACTGGCAATCAACGGGATCCATCTCCTTACGGGTCTGATGGGCAGGATCAGACCGTATGTGCTTGAGCAGTTCATCGCTGCCAGGCAGGAAGAAATCAGCATCCAAGCATGGGTCACCGTTCTCGTTTAGGTCGTTCCAGTCCACTCGAAAGCTAATATCAAAACCGCCATGCTCAAAGCGTTCACTGGAGTGACAGTGATTCCTTGGATTCTCGGGCCGGTCCAACGGCCAGATTTTCCCCGATTCGAGTTCTTTTAAACTCGCAGAAAAGACATCAGCGGGAATCTTAGTCATCGGATTCAGCCCTCTTCAGATAGTGCAGGGGTACTTATAGTAGATGGCAGAAACGCCGGATACGCTGGCGAGGCTTGCCGTATAATCTGGCGCATTGTTTTTACCCGATTGATTTCTAAAGACCGCAGGCATCCTAGCATGGCAACTCCTTTCATGAAAGGCGGTATTCCCTTTCGGCCCCCCGTCGCGCTGTGGGATTATTGATGCCCAGAGTGCCCTCACCTCAAACCCTTTCCAGCCTGCCCTTGTCTGCGGAAGGGTCGCCGCGCAGCGGCGGAGAACCCACTGGCGTACCGCTTGTGGGTGTGGGGGAGAAGTTCATGCGCATAGCGCTCGATCTGGCAAGCCAGGCGCAAGCTGCCGGCGAAGTGCCGGTAGGGGCGGTGGTGGTGCAGGATGGAGTGATCATCGGACGCGGTTTCAATGCGCCAATTTCGCGCCACGACCCTACCGCACATGCCGAGATGATGGCGTTGCGCGATGCGGCGCAGCGGCTGGGCAATTACCGGTTGGTGGATTGCGAATTGTACGTTACGCTGGAGCCGTGTTTGATGTGTGCCGGGGCGATCATGCACGCGCGCATTGCGCGGGTGGTGTATGGGGCGAGTGATCCCAAGACCGGCGCGTGTGGCAGTGTGTTGAACGCGTTCGCCGAGCAGCGTTTGAACCATCACACCGTGGTCAGCGGCGGACTGCTGGCAGAGGAGTGCGGGGCCATGCTCAGTGATTTTTTCGCGATGCGGCGAGCGCAACAGAAGACAGATGAACCCAAATAGTCGAAGAGTACCAAACTGCGTCATTCCCGTCCTTCGACAGGCTCAGGATAAACTGTCCTTCGGACAGGCGGGATGACGGTGTAGCGTGAGGATTACTATTCACATTTCCACACAGATGCTTGAGCTTTTCGACGAAGCGGGAAAGTTACTTCATCGTTATGCAGTTTCTACCGCTGCGAATGGAGTGGGTGAAATGTACAATAGTTATTGCACGCCGCGCGGCAGGCATGTCATTCGCGCCAAAATCGGCGCCGGGCTACCGGAAAATACCGTGCTGGTGCGTCGCCGGGCTACCAGTGAAATCTATACTCCACAACTGGGGGAGCAGTTCCCCGAACGCGACTGGATACTGACACGTATCTTGTGGTTGTCCGGTTGCGAGATCGGGTTTAACCGGCTGGGCAAACGAGATACCATGCGGCGCTTTATTTACATACACGGCGCACCAGATTCGGTGCAGCTTGATAGACCGGGTTCGCATGGTTGTATTCGGATGCGCAACGCGGATGTTGTCGAATTGTTTGATCTGGTACCAGCGGGTACGTCAGTTGAAATCATCGAGTGATTGATTCTTCAGGGAGGCCGATATGACCAGCACTTTCACTGTCAGCATGGTTCGCTGGCAAGATGGCGAACCATTGCTCAAGTCAATACGCGAGGCAGTGTTCATCCACGAACAGGGTATCCCGGCAGAATTGGAGTGGGATGGTTTGGACGAAGGTTGCCGTCACGCCCTGGCAATCAGCCATCAGGGCGATGCAATCGGCTGTGGGCGGATACTTGCCAATGGGCATATCGGACGCATCTCGGTGTTATCGCAATGGCGTAGGCGCAAAGTCGGTACAGCGATCATGGAATCACTACTCAATTACGCGCTTACTCACGACTACCAGCAGGTGGAGGTTGATGCGCAAATTCACGCCGTGCCGTTCTACCGCAAGTTTGAGTTTGTAGAGCAGGGCGAGACGTTCATGGATGCGGGCTTGCCGCATATCAAGATGCATCTGAAGCTACAGTGATTCAGCGATGCCGTCGTTGTTGATCACTGTTCGTTAGTGTAAGGCAGCGGCATAAACTGCAATGCTGCACCCTGCAGCGACTTCCAGTGTATGGTCTGCGTATCACGGCTAGATGTTTGCAGTACTGCCAGCACGTCGTAACCGCCGAATGGAGCTGTGGCAACATTGGCGAGCATACCGCTGGCCTGCCCTTCCATGTCCGCGCTGAATAATTCGTCACCCGCTTGTGGTAATTCTGGGCTGTTGATGTGTGCCGAGGCTTCAATATGTGCCAGAAACATGCGTCGCTTTAGTTTGCCGAGATACTGCGTGCGCGCGACGATCTCTTGGCCGGGATAACAGCCCTTCTTGAAATTCACGCCGTTGATTAGATCAAAATTTACCATCTGCGCGACGAACCGCTCCTGTGTCTGAGGCAAAATGTTCGGGATGCCGGAGCGGATGTTGAGCCAGTCCCAGCAACCGCTGCCGACCGGCTGCGCCCTGGCGCCCAATTCTGTCCACAGCATCGGCGCCAGTTGCAACGTGGCATTGATCTGCCAACGCGTGTCGCCGATTCTGATCACGCTGTCTTGCTCAATGCTGATGCAGCCTAGCGGCGAAGGCGACAGTTCGCCGAAGCGCGTGTGCAAAATTTTCTCCGCATCAGCACCCGACAATCCCAATGAAATGATCTCGTCGCTCGCATCAGTTATCTTCACCTTGGAGCGCAGCACGTACAGGCTCAACTTTTTGCGTATCGGTTCGCACAACACGCGCGGTAGTTGCAGCAGATAGTCATTGCCTTCGCGCCAGATTAGCAGCGTTGCCAGCATCCGGCCCTTGGGACTGTTCAGGCTGCTGAGCTGTGCGCGTTTGTTGCTGACTTCGCGGATGTCGTTGCTCAACAGGTTCTGCAGGAAAGTTTCTGCTTCCTCGCCGGAAGCACGCAGCGTGCCAAACTGACTCAGTTCGCACAATACCGTGCCATCGCGTGCGGCGAGTCGCTCAGCGGCGGCATCACCGAAATGGCTGACGATGCCGTTCCGTATCTGCGCGCCTTGCGTAGCCAGGAAATTCTGCCAATCTTGATTCATTTTAATTTCCGTTGGTTGCTGTCGCGCAATCTTACCGCGAAGCACCAGCTTTCGGATAAACTCTTGCACAATGAAACGCTATGCCTGTTGCCTGTTGCCTCTTCTGCTTGCCGCTTGTGACGGTGGGCTGTGGAACAATCCTTATCCTGCGTCGGACGCGGGCAAATCCATCCTGTATACCGCGTTCACCGAGCGGCCCAAGCATCTCGATCCGGCGCAGGCGTATAGCGAGAACGAGTATGAATTCCTCGCGCAGATCTATGCACCGCCGCTGCAATACCATTATCTGAAGCGTCCCTATCAACTGATCCCGCTGGCGGCGGCGCAAATGCCGACCGTGCGCTATCTGGACAACCGTCACCGCCCGCTGCCGGACAATGCTCCGGCGGAGCAGATCGCCTACAGCATATATGAAATACACATCAAACCGGACATGCGCTATCAGCCCCATCCGGCCTTTGTGCCTGATAATATGCGCCTCACTGTAGACGACCTCTCCGGCATCCATTCCCTGAACGATTTTTCCGGAACCGGTACGCGCGTGGTCACCGCGGCAGACTACGCTTACCAGATCAAGCGCCTTGTCCATCCTCAGCTGCATACGCCCATCGCCGGCGTGATGGGCGAGTACATCGTCGGTCTCAAGGAATATGCAGCCACGCTGCAAGCAGCAGTCAAGGCTCATCCAGAAGATTTTCTCGACTTGAACAGTTACCCGCTGTCAGGCGTGCAGGTGGTGGACGACACCACTTATCGCATCACGATACGCGGCAAATATCCCCAGTTCATCTACTGGCTGGCGATGCCGTTTTTTTCGCCGATGCCGCCCGAGGCTGAGCGGTTCTATGCGCAGGCCGGGATGCTGGAGCGCAACCTGAAACTGGACTGGTGGCCGGTGGGTAGCGGGCCGTATTACCTGTCCGAGAACGATCCCAACCTGCGCATGGTGCTGAGCCGCAATCCACATTACGACAGCGAGACTTATCCTGCGGATGGCGATGCCGGAGATGCGCAGGCAGGCCTGCTGGCCGATGCGGGCAAGCCGCTGCCGCTGATAGACCAGGTGGTATTCAGTCTGGAGAAAGAAACCATCCCGTACTGGAACAAGTTCCTGCAGGGCTATTACGATGCCTCGGGTATCAGCTCTGACAGTTTCGACCAGGCGGTGCAGGTCAATGTGGGCGGCGAGGCTGCGTTGACCGATGCGATGCAGGCGCAGGGCATCACGCTGTCCACTTCAGTCGCCACTTCCACGATGTATACCGGCTTCAACTGGCTGGATCCTATCGTCGGCGGGAACTCGGATAAAGCAACGAAATTGCGGCGAGCCATCGCGATCGCGGTGGATTTCGAGGAATTCGTTTCGATCTTTGCCAACGGGCGCGGCATCGCGGCACAGTCGCCGATCCCGCCCGGCATCTTCGGTTACCGCGACGGCGAGGCGGGCATCAACCACTATGTATATGACTGGGTGGACGGGGGTGTCAACTCCGCATCCAGCTTGCTGGATAGCGGATTGCCTACCTTTGGTGCGCCGCAACGCAAATCGATTGCAGAGGCCAAACGACTGCTCGCCGAAGCGGGCTATCCGAACGGTGTGGATGCGCAGACCGGCCAGCCGCTGGTGATCAACCTCGATACCACCGCGACCGGCGTGGGCAGCAAAGCCCGTCTCGACTGGCTGCGCAAGCAGTTCGACAAGATCAACGTGCAACTGGTGGTGCGCAGCACCGACTACAATCGTTTTCAGGACAAGGTTCGCAAGGGCGACACGCAGATGTTCTACTGGGGCTGGAACGCCGACTATCCGGACCCGGAAAACTTTCTGTTTCTGCTGCATGGCGCGCAAGCCAAAGTGGACAAGGGCGGCGAGAACGCGGCCAATTACAGCAACCCGGAATACGACAAGCTGTTCGGGCAGATGAAGAACATGGACAACAGCCCGGCGCGGCAGGTCATCATCGACCGTATGCTGGAGATCCTGCGCCGCGATACACCGTGGCTGTGGGGATACCACCCGAAGAACTACGTGTTGCAGCACGGCTGGCTGCACAACGTCAAATCCAACATCATGGCCAACAACAAACTCAAATACTGGCGCGTGGATGCCGGGCAGCGCGATGCGCTGCGCCGCGAGTGGAACCAGCCGGCGATCTGGCCGCTATGGCTGGGTGTGTCGGCGTTGCTGTTGTTCGGTGTGTGGATGTGGCGGGTACTGTGGCAGCGCGAGGAAGCCAGATGATCGCCTACCTCATCCGGCGCATCCTGTACGCCGTGCCCATCCTGATCGGAGTGAATCTGCTCACCTTCGTGTTGTTTTTCGTGGTTAACACGCCCGACGATATGGCGCGCATGCAACTTGGCATCAAACGCGTTTCGCCGGAGGCAATCCTGAATTGGAAGCAGCAACATGGCTATGACAAACCACTGATGTTGAATTACGCTGCGAGTGGTGTGGAAAAGATCACCAACACCATCTTCTGGCAGAAATCCGCAGGGATGTTCGTGCTCGATTTCGGTTATTCGGACGATGGGCGCAGCATATCCCGCGAAATCGCGACGCGCATGGGCCCGAGTCTGGCGATCGCGCTGCCGAGTTTTCTGGTCGGGCTGGTGGTGTATATCAGTTTCGCGCTGATGATGACGCTGTTCCGCGCCACCGCGCTGGATCTTGCCGGGGTGGCGTTGTGTGTGTTGCTGATGTCTATTTCTGGACTGTTCTACATCATCGGCGGGCAGTTTCTGGTAAGTAAACTGTGGCATCTGGTTCCGATATCCGGTTATGCGGGAGGAACCGACAGTTTCAAGTTCGTGCTGTTGCCGGTCATGATCGGCGTGGCCGGTAGCGTGGGTGCCAGCAGCCGCTGGTATCGCACCATATTTCTCGACGAGATAGGCAGGGACTATGTACGCACCGCGCGTGCCAAGGGTTTGTCCGAGGTACGCGTACTGTTCCGCCACGTGTTGAAGAATGCGATGATCCCTATACTGACCGGCGTGGTGGTGGTGATACCGCTGCTGTTCATGGGCAGCCTGCTCACCGAGTCGTTCTTCGGCATCCCCGGTCTGGGCAGCTACACGATAGACGCGATCAACGCGCAGGATTTCAGCGTGGTGCGCGCGATGGTGTTCCTCGGTTCGCTGCTGTACATCGTCGGGCTGATCCTGACCGACATCTCTTACACGATGGTTGACCCGAGGGTGCGCTTGTCATGAAAAACACCCTCATAAATCTGCTGCGCAGTTCAGTCGCTGTGTCGCGTGCTCGTTCGCGCCTCGCCTACCTAAGTGGTATGTCTCGTTGTTCACTGCGCGACTCCTTGCTCTTGAACTTGCTCGCAAGGATTTCTGGAGGTGTTTTGTGAACTTCATGCCGGTCATTCTGTGG
>JBAQWL010000057.1:0-2653 GCA_049298895.1 Gallionella sp. | reverse complement strand
ACGGCGCAGCCGACCTGGGTGGAAACGCACAGCCCCTCCCGGGGCAGCAGCACGCTTTCCACCGTCTGACCATCCGCCAGCGCCACCAGCAGCCGGGTCGAACCATCCTCGCCGGTGTGCTCGGAATGCAGCCGCGCCAACCCCTGCAACTCGGCGGTGAGGCCGGGCAGTGCATCGCGCACGGCCAGGGGCAGAAAGTTTTCGACGCGCTGTTTTTTGGTGCCCAGGGACAGCCCCTGAGCCCAGGCCCGCAGCACGCGCCCCTCGTGGCAAGGCGCGGCGCCCAAGTCGCGCAGACGCTGCCGGATGTGTTGGATACGTGCTATCGCGGCGCGCCCTCCGGCCTTGAATCCACCGGCTCCATCTGGCCGGGAATACGCGATGGCGTCGAACTGACCGGCTGCGCCGCCGCCGACACGCGCTCATCGCGCGCAACCCGCGATACATGGCCCGACCAGCCGATCAGCACCAGCGCAAACGCCAGCAACACCTGGATCTGCACACCCGCAGAATAATGCCGCGCCACCCATAGCCGCGCGATAAACGCCAGCAGCGTCACCGCGGCCAACTGGCCGGTAAACGCGCCCGCGCTTTCAAGCGCGGCATTATCGCTCCAGGCAAACAAGGACGGCAGCGCCAACGCGAGCAGGATTAATGCGAAGGCAACTCTGCGCGTGCGTGTCGTTTTATTGATGAGTTCGATGCTGCTGCGGTCATGCATGACGCCGATTCCCTCCTGTTGATTGACTCATGCAGCCGGTTATGCACATGCACGCCGCCTGCGGATGCAGCTGTTTTGTTGGCAAATTGGTGGAATCTGTAGTCTGAAAGGACGTAGGGATCAATAAGCGAAGCGTATTGCGCCGCATGTTTCGTTGAAATACGGTGCAATGCGCGTCAGAATTGCGCTCACGACACGCCGGTGTCGAACGGGTCGTAAATAGACTTATGATGTTGCCGAAGTGCTCTCATTAGCGGCTCATCAGAAGAAACAATACTGCCGGAATTGAGGATCTGCCAAGCAGTTGTTTCATGGCTTGCACCGTAAGTATCAACAAGGTTGCCTATGGTTTCATCCATTGTCTTGCGGCGCTCACTTGGCGTTTTGACGAACTGCAACTCGCGTTCAATGCAGGCGCGGGCTTCAGCGCGGGGTAGCAAGAACTCAGCGGCAAATGCATTGGCACGTTGTTCTATTGTGTGGGGGACGTTGCCCCCGAGAACCTCCGCCACGGGAAGCGCGCCTTCTATATCCACCAGAAGGTGACAAATTTCGTGTGCAAGGGTCGCGCGTGCCCCCGTTGGATGTTGAGCGCGTGGCCCAGCCAGATTTAGCAGGATTGTCGGAGCATGCGCCGCCCCCCATACGGCAATGGCATCAAGAGGCGAGGCCTTGATTTCGAATTCCAAGACGGATACGCTCCAAGTGCGCAACACCTCCTGCGGTTCGACTCTTCCAGCTTCGCACTTGAGATGTTCCCTCAGCATGGATGCCAAGAGGTAACCTTGGGTAGCAGGATCCTGACTTTCGTGCTCCCTGATTACATCGGCAGCCTTTTTCTGTACGTCACCCAAGGCAAGATGCTTGCCCTTGGGCAGGCTGTTGATCCTTCCAAGAATTGCTTTCAACTGATCGTCGTTTATCTTCCGACCGATCATCCTGGCAGCCGCTTTAAGCTCATACAGTGTGTCATTCGCAGCATCTACAGTGACGTCTATGGGCCAGATACGCCGAAGCGATGGCTCATCCCTTCCTGTTGCGATCTGTAGCCTTTGTATTGCAGGCATCGTATCGCGCTTCTCCCAGCGCGTAATAGTGCTCACAGATCGTTGGTCAGTCAGGCCCGAGAGACGATCCTTGACCGCTTCGCCCAAGTCTTTGAGTGTCGACTGGGTTGTCACGAATGATAATATCCACTCTTGCCGGTCTGTTGCGACTAGCATTTGGTCGCCCCGCCTTAGAAACAGTAGCTTGGGCGGACTGGCTCCCTGAAGCGCTTCGGCGAAGTCATGAACCGCCAGGAAATCCCGCAACAGTGCGTCTTCCCGGTCAGCACACTCTTCCGATAACCGGCGCCAGCGCAATTTAGCCCGGCCCCATAATTCACCTATATGCGCGGGTTCCTCCCCGCGCATATCGAAGGTGATCGGATGCTGTTCCTCTTCAAGCAGATACGGCCATGCATTCCCGAGAAACTCCAAGAGTTCTATCCAGCTCCAAGTAATACCCTCGGTTTGTCCAGAACTATCTAGCGCACCCCACACCAGCGTATCGCCCACCCATAACTGGAGGTCGCCCCAAGTTCTCCCGACGGGGCCATCGCTTCCGTAGTCGTTCCTCCATTCAAGGACGACGCGGAATGCACCCACAACTCCAAAGATTAATTTTACTGGTTCCATCGATTGCTCAGCCATTTCTTGATTCGGGACTCTTCCCCTAGCTCCTGAGCTCTTTGCTCCAATTTTCTTAGGATTGGTCGCGGTGGTTCAGGCATCGGATGTCCATTAGGAAATCCATGCCAAGTTTTCCCGCCATCCTGACTATGCGCGACATAGACGACCCCATCATGGTAGCTCCAAATGCGGCAAGGTTTCTCGGTGGTTGTCGTGCGGAATTCCGGTATGCCATGCTGAACAAGTTTCAGGGCAACGC
>JBAQWL010000056.1:0-13683 GCA_049298895.1 Gallionella sp. | reverse complement strand
ACGGTAAGCTGCCCAAATACGGCGCGATCTGGCTGACCTATTACCCCAACATCATGGTCGAGTGGTATCCCGGCACGCTGGTGATCAGCACCATCATCCCGCGCGGCACGGAAGCGTGCAGCAACATCGTCGAGTTCTATTACCTCGAAGACATCGTGCTGTTCGAGCGCGATTACGTCAAAGCCGAACAAAAGGCGTATCACGAAACCGCTGTCGAAGACGACATCATCTGCCTGCGCATGCACCAGGGGCGCAAGTCGCTATACCAACGCGGCATCGAAGAACACGGCCCATATCAGTCGCCCACCGAAGACGGCATGTTGCATTTCCACGAATACCTGCACCGCAATCTTGCGTCACACCGCTGATCGTCGTTCCCAACTACACAGGAATGACGATCTAGCATGAGCTCACTCTGGATGCTGGTCGCCGGACTCCTGTTCGCCTGCATGGGCGTGTTCGTCAAACTCGGCGCACCCCACTTCACGCATATCGAACTGGTGTTCTACCGCTCGTTCCTGGGCCTGCTACTGGTATACGGCATCATGCGTCAGCAGCACGTCAGCCTGGCAACGCGACACTGGCCCGCCCACCTGTGGCGCGGCATCTCCGGAACCGTGGCGCTCGCGCTGTTCTTCTACTGCATCACCGTGCTGCCGCTCGCCACCGCCGTCACGCTCAACTACACCGCGCCGATGTTTCTCACCGTCTTCACCATGCTGGTGTACAAGGACAAGTTTCATCTGCCGCTGACCCTCGCCATCGCTGTAGGTTTTTGCGGCGTGGTGCTGCTGTTGCACCCGACGCTGGAACGCGACCAACTGCTGCCCGGCCTGCTCGGACTGATCTCCGGCTTCCTCGCCGGCATCGCCTATCTCAACGTCAAGCAGCTCGGCATCCTCGGTGAACCGGCCGCGCGCGTGGTGTTCTATTTCAGCCTGACCGCCTCCATCGGCAGCGGCGTGTGGATGTTGTTCGATACCGTCCACACTATCACCCTGCAAGGCTTCGCGATCCTGCTGGGCCTGGGCAGCACGGCCACACTTGCGCAGCTCGCGATGACCTACGCCCACCGCGTCGGCAACACGCTGGTGGTCAGCAGTCTGGCATACAGCACCATCGTGTTCGCCAGCCTGTTCGGCATCTTGCTGTGGAATGAAGTGCTGCCGCTGAGCAGCTGGCTGGGCATGGCGTTCATCATCGCCAGCGGTGTGCTAAGCTTGCGCCTGTCACCGAAGCATTCAGGAACCTCTGGATAAGTGCAAAATGTGGTTCGATACATTTCCCGTTCGTCCTGAGTGCCGCGCGTAGCACGGCGTATCGAAGGAACGAACGGGAAATACTCACCACGAACGGTTGAATCCTAAAAAACAACATACAGAGAACACCATGATCACCATCGAACAAACCAAAAACCTCGTCAACGTCGCCGTGCTCGGCGAATTCACCATCGCCGACTTCAAGACCTTCGAAGAACAATCCCTGTACAAACTAAAATCGCCGGGCACGATCAACCTGCTGTTCGACCTGCGCGCGATGATCGACTACACGTTGGACGTGGCGTGGGAAGAAATCAAATTCTTCAGCCGCGAACACAACCACGATTTCAGCAAGATCGCCGTGGTCACCGACGACCAGTGGATCACTTGGCAGGCATGGCTGTCACGGATATTCGTGGATGCGGATATACGGGTGTTTACGGATTACAGTGAAGCGCAGGCTTGGGTGCAGGCCTGAAGACCTCTGGGCAACTACTGATGAAACAACTAGCCATCTGACTTAGTTGGTAAACTACACCAACTAAGTCATTGGTTATGCGCTTGGTGATACTTCGTCGAAAAACAGTTCAAAATCCGGGGTCACGGAGTGACAGATACCAGCATACATTCTGGTTTCTCGCCGCTTTTCTCCTCGTCTGACCTGCGCTCGTCACGTTGCGCAGAGGTCTTAATAGCGTCTTTATTGGCGCGGTTTAGGGTGGTTTCTTTACGTTATGCAGATTGGAATCGCTTGCTCTCAATGCATCTCCTAAAGTTTAGGACTGAACACATGGCTATCTCTGAAAAATTGTGCTGGGAGGTTTTAAAAAGCTGCAAAGGCGAAAGCGTCTTGTCAACATGGTTCAAGAGCGAAAATTCAACCGACCCAGACCTTAAAAATGCACTGCCGCTGTTCGTAATTGAACGAGATCTCGTATTAAGACATTCAAAACAGCAGATTGAAGATAGCCTGTATTTCTTAGAAAAGCGCGGCTATCTGCTCAGACACGGATTTCAAGGGTTGACTAGAGTTGTTTTTCAACTCTCTGACTCCGCATTGGCTGTCCTTGAGGGAGGGGCTTTCTCAGAAGAAGAGCAGCAAGCATTTCGGGAGGCGTTACTCGATGTCCGCACTCCTGGCCTGTGGGGCCTTAAATTAAATGTAGGTGAGGCTTTGCGGCGTTTCAAGAAATGGCGAGAAAAGTAAAACTGCAAACCCATCATTCCACCCAACCTGCGCGAAAACAAAGGTACCGGAGTCGAATTGATTTTGAATACACCAACAAAAAACCCGCTTTCGCGGGTTTTCTTTGCACTACGAAACTTCATCGAATCACTTCAGCTTGGTTTCCTTGTACATGACGTGCTTGCTCATGGTTGAGTTAACAGGTCGGGCTCGAGTTACTTTTCCCATCCGGGATGTCCTGTGTGGGACAGAAATTTACTGCGATGCCCTCCTCATCATCAGCAGACTGATACTCCACCGCTACTGCCACACCGGGGACGCAGATCAACTCATCACCGCAGTGCAGCAGTGGCAGACGGTCGCGCTGCCAGGGAGGAACATGGTGCTCCTGCAGCAGATTCTTCAGTGTGCGCGTCGCAGCTTGCAACTGGGGACGCAGGATTTCCCCGCCGCGCCGCAGGCGTAGCGTCACTGGTGCGCGCTGCAGTTTCGCCAGGCTGATGCCCACCCCTTGTGAGTGCTGCGCGTGAGTAAACTTGATCTGTGCATTCAGCGCAGGCCAGAACAGCTCGGTTTCGCCGTGCCACGACAAAACAAAATTCCGGTCGAATTCGCCCAGCGCGCGTAGAACATACACTTTGCCCTGATAGCGCCGCACCTCCCTATCACCATAGCTTATGCATACGGCAGCATCTGGCCGCGCATTGCTCAGTTGCCGCAACATGTCATCCAGTTGCGCAGCTTGTGGCATAGGCGCGTTGTGTTGATACAAAAAGTAGCGCAACAGGTTTTTTGCACGGGGCTGGGAGAGGGATTGCAGGCGCGATACATCCAAGAGTAATTCATCGCCCTCTCTCCCAACCCCTATCCCGCTTATGGGATAAGCAGCGACTTGGCTGCCAAATTTGGGCAGCCAGGTCGAGTGGCTAGTGGTTTTATCAAAGGGGAATAAATCTGGCGCATCCTGTTGTGCCCGCTCATCCAGCAGGTCACTGGCATTGGCAAAATGCTGGGCGCTGCGTGCCAAGGTGTCACGATAAGCCGGAAATTGATTCTCCAGCAAAGGCATGACGCGATGACGTAAATAGTTGCGTGGATAGCTGTCGTCAGCATTACTTTCGTCCTCTATCCACTGCAATCCCTGTTCGGCAGCATAGGTCATAATTTCCTGGCGGGAGCAGTGCAATAAAGGGCGCAACAACTTAGCTGAATTTGCGCGCACCGCAAGCAGCCGCATCGCTGCCGCACCGCGAACGCCTGCTCCGCGCAACAGTTGCAACAACAGCGTTTCAGCTTGGTCATCGGCATGATGCGCCAGCGCTACAAAATCGCATCGCTGCCCGGCGAACGCCGCATGGCGCAGCTTGCGCGCCGCCGCTTCGATGCCATGCTCACGCAACGGTACGATATCCACATGCTTGATGCACAGCGGGATAGCGTAACGCACGCACAGATCGGTGCAAAATTCCGCCCAGGCATCAGCATTCGGACTGATGCCGTGATGAACATGCAATGCGGAAAGTTGCCAGGAGAAACGAGGCGTGAGTTTATGCAACAAATGCAGCAACACCACCGAATCCACTCCGCCACTCAAGCCGATCAGAATGGCGCTATGTGCAGGGATGAGCGGTGCGATCTGTGACGCAACACGTTCAGTGAGATGGCTGGAGGAAGTCACTTTTGATTCCGAGGGGCATGGCTCCGGGTATGACCCAACGTTGCTCACTCAGCATCCAACCATTCGCTTTGAGGTATCGAAGGGTATAAATCAAGTGGTTTGATATTTCTCCACGAGCGGCTAATGTAAATAGCATTGGTTCTGAATCTAAACAAGGGATGGAGAAAAGGCTATTGCAATTCGATTTCCTTGAACTTGCCGTAGCTCATCAAACGGCGAAAGCGGTCTTGCAACAGGTCGGCAGTCGGTTTGTTTTGCAGCGTTCTTAATGCATCTTGCAAGGCCTTTTTTACATTCTGCATGGTCGTTGCGTAATTACGATGCGAACCGCCCATCGGCTCGCTGATGATCTTGTCCACCAACCCCAGCGACTTTAAGCGTGTAGCAGTGATCCCGAGGGTCTCTGCTGCATCAGAGGCCCTTTCAGCGCTCTTCCACAAGATAGAAGCGCAGCCCTCAGGTGAGATCACCGAATAAGTGCTGTACTGCAGCATTAGTAAAGCATCGCCCACCGCAATCGCCAACGCACCGCCGGAACCACCCTCCCCAACTACGGTACAGATGATAGGCACACGCAATTCGGCCATTTCATACAGATTTCGCCCGATGGCTTCGGATTGGCCGCGTTCTTCCGCGCCTACGCCGGGATAAGCGCCTGGCGTGTCGATGAAGGTCATGATGGGTATGCTGAACTTTTCTGCCAAACGCATCAAACGCATCGCCTTGCGATAGCCTTCCGGGCGCGGCATACCAAAATTTCGCAGAATTTTTTCCTTGGTGTCGCGGCCTTTTTGATGGCCGATCACCATCACGCTTTGCCCGTTGAATCGAGCTAGTCCACCCACGATGGCATGATCATCAGCAAACGAGCGGTCGCCATGCAGTTCTTCAAAATCGGTGAATAGGTGCTCGATGTAATCCAGCGTATAGGGCCGCTGTGGATGACGCGACACTTGGGAAATCTGCCATGGCGACAATTTGGCATATATGTCCTTGGTAAGGGCTTCGCTCTTACTCGATAAACGCGAAATTTCATCCGAGATGTCTACTGCGGAATCGTCCTGAACATAGCGTAATTGCTCGATCTTGTCTTCCAGTTCGGCGATTGGGCTTTCAAAATCCAGAAATGATACCTTCATGTTTTTTCCCTGCTGATGAAACTAATAGCCGTCTGACCATGCTGCCAAAAACGACAGCCAAATCATTGGTTATTGAGCGCGCTGCGATGATACAACATTACAATCCAAAAAAACGCTTGACCGTTGCCAACAGCTCACTATGCTGATGATGGGTTTCTTCGGGTAGGGTATCTTGATCGAAATTTTGCAGCGCATTGTCCAATTGTGTACGGCGCTCGACCAGCACCTGCGTAATTTCCTCTGCAATGCTTGGCCGTTCAAGAAGAATTTCTTCAAAGGCTTCCTTATCAAGCCGATAACATTCCACATCCGTTTTGGCGAATACCGAAGCCTGACGAGGTACGCCTGTCATCAAGCTCATCTCGCCAAAAAAATCACCCTTGGTCAACACGTTCAACCTGCGCTTAATGCCATTTGACGCTTCTAAATAGACCGCCGCCTCACCGTTGATGATGATGTACAACCAGTGCTGTGTTGAAACGCCTTGTTTAACGATGACATTGCCTTTGGCAAAGGGGAAATACTTCAAACGTGCTGCCAGCTTGTGCATTTCATCTTCATTCATTTTTGCGAACAACTTGACACGCTTGAGGGCTTTAATACGACGGGCTAATTCGCGCTGCTGTACCTCATCTTCATATTTTTCACTCTCTCTGACGATATGGATGTTCTGTTCTTCCACCGCCAACTTGATGTTGGCACGCTCCAGAGCAGTATGCACATGCCAGCGCACCGCTCCGTCAGTCGGGTCGTCTGCTGCCAAATCTGTTAACCAATACCGCAGCGCATAACGTGCACAGCCTTTGTCGATCTCCATCAGCGCACAACTTGGAGGAGGATTCTTAGCGACATTCTTTATTTCCGCATGCAAAATCGCCCCTTCAACGGCGCCAGCCACCTTGCTCGGTGTGGTATTCAGACTTACACCAAACCAAATCCAGCGACGCCACTGCACGGGCTGATCGGTGCGCCGCCCCAACACCAGAAACCTGTTCTTCATCAACTGGCTGTTTGGGAACACCACAGTTTCCCAGTTACGCGTCTCCACCAACGTGGAGCGCCAGCGGATATCCACCACCCGACCGGAAATATCATCCACCTTGATCCAGTCACCGATTTGGATGGAGTTATCCAGTTGCAGAGCCAGTCCGCCGAGAATATTGCCCAGCGTATCCTGCATCGCAAACGCCACCACGGCGGTGATCATCGCCGATGTCGCTACGATGCTGCCCAGATCCAGACCCGCAACGCGCAATCGTACCAATCCCCAGGCGATATACGCGATGATGACGAAAATATCCTCGGCAATGCGCGGCGGTGTCAGACGCGCTCTTGGCAACACGATGCGGAAAATCAGCAAGCCCCACAAACGTATCAGCGCAATTCCGGCGCCAATAAGGAAGGCTTCATGTAATACTGCCGCTGTTGTCGAGAATTGCAGCGCATGGAACAGACCGCTGACGAACAGTCCGACCACGCAGACAAAGAAAAAACTGAGTGTATTGATGACGCTTCTGCGTTCCTCCCTGATAAAGTGGAACAGCAGGAACGCGAGGGTCAACGCGACGACCAGCACCAGCAGCGATTCTTCGCGCCAGAAAAACTGAATTGCAGAATCCCAATATGACAAGTTCTACTCCCTATTACTTTGGCTGCAGCATTCTACACTAATGAATATTCAGCCAAGCGCCTGACTTTCCTCCAAAATGCCCACGTATGGGCACGCTTAAACAGTACGCATCGGGTGCCATTCTCGCCCAAAATATCCAGCTGCAACTGCTCGATTTTTCCGCTACGTAATGCCTGCGATAACGGTTGTGCATAACTTACTTCAAAATCCTGCAAAGCATCGCGCCAAGCCGCAAGGTCGCCGCGCTGTAAAGCTGCCCGCAAGCCTGTCCATACCAGCAGTTGCCTGCCATCGCAGCTCCCTTCGTCCCATCGAGCATTCCATGCCGCAAACGGGACACTCGCAGCCGCAGCCAACATCTCGACCAACGACTCATCCGAACTTGCGCTGTCATAGGCAATCTGCAATGCGCCCATCGTGTCACCTGCCCCCCAAAACCACATGCTATTAACCGGTACTTCACCACGCGCTTCACGCTCCTGATTGACCGGATGAGCGAACAACAGCATCTGTATTTCGTTGGACAATTGATGCCAGTGCGCTGCATCGGCGCCAGTTGGCAATGCGCTACGCACATTACGGCCAAATACCTCGGAGTACGGTGTGGTGCGCATGTGCGGCAGCACGTCCAGCCGCACATACCAGCGTTGCGGATGAGGCGCAAAAAACTCCAAACCTTGTCCCGCAAAATGGGTATTTAAACTTGCGCAAAACTGGGTGGCCTCCTCACTGTCAACCAGCACACCAGACAATAGCAATTGATCTCGCTGCAAACGCAAATGCACCGGATCAGCTCTCAACCAACACCCTGCGGCCAAGCCATCAAACGCGGCACTGATAGGCGCTACCGGCGCGTCTGCTGAGCGCGTCAAACCAAACATTCCGCACAGCATATTTTCCAGTGATGCACCAAAATCACCCGTCTCGGCTGTGCTTGTCAAAGCCCCCCGTGACAGCAATTGTTCTAACGAAGACAAACGCAATTCTGCACACACTTCAACAGCAATGTGTTTCGGCAGGAACAGATCGGGGATGACCAGATGAACACTTTTCATGCTGCTAGTTTAGCATCCCACTTGCGCGGCACTTGCCCCGCGACACATTTCGCTCTATCATGCAATTTGAAGTTATAACCTTCAAATTGCAAAGATGATTGCTCGATCCTCCATCAGCACCCTGCGGCGCCTGGCACACGGTTTTCCCGTGGTGGCGATCACCGGGCCGCGCCAGTCCGGGAAGACGACGCTGGCGCGGGCGATCTTTGCCGGCAAACCCTATATTTCCCTCGAAGACCCGGAAGAACGGGAATTTGCCGACACCGATCCGCGCGGATTTCTTGCGCGCTTCCCGGACGGGGCAGTATTCGACGAGGCGCAGCGCTGCCCTGCGTTGTTTTCCTACCTGCAAGGGGTAGTTGACAAGCGGCGGCGCATGGGGGATTTCATTCTCACCGGCTCGCAACAATTCGGCTTGATGTCCAGCATTGCGCAATCTCTGGCGGGGCGCGTGGGACTGCTGCAACTGCTGCCGTTTTCGCTGGCAGAGTTAAAGGAAGGCGAGGTTTTTCCCGGCTCCCTCGACGACGCTTTGTTTACGGGCGGCTATCCGCCCCTTTACGACCGCCCTGTTTTACCGTCCGACTGGTTCGCCAACTACACGTCCACCTACCTGGAGCGGGATGTGCGGCAATTGCTTGCGGTGCGGGATTTATCGCTGTTCCAGCGCTTTCTCAAGATGTGCGCTGCGCGCACCGGGCAATTGCTGAATCTTTCATCGCTGGCGGCCGATTGTGGCATTTCCCACGTCACGGCGCGGGAATGGTTGACGGTGCTGGAAGCAAGCTACATTGTTTTTCTACTGCGCCCCTATCATCGCAATCTCGGCAAACGCCTGGTGAAAATGCCCAAGCTGTATTTTTACGACACCGGCTTGATAGCCTACCTAACAGGCATCCGGGATGCTGCGTCGCTGTCCACCCACGCCCTGCGCGGCGCGTTGTTCGAAAACATGGTGGTATCAGAGTTCGTCAAACATGAATTCAACGCAGGCCGTTCTGCCGAGCTTTATTTCTGGCGCGACAGCACGGGACACGAGGTGGATTTGCTGATTCCCCGGAAAGGACGGTTGCAGCCGGTGGAAATAAAATCCGGGGCAACCTTCAGCGGCGACTGGATTGCGCCGCTGCGCAAGCTATCTGCCCTGCTCGGCGATGACGCCCTGCCGCCGTGGGTGATTTTCGGCGGCGATGCAAAGTACCGGCGGGAGGAATATGGCGTGCTTGGCTGGAAGGAATTGGCGGAAGAAAGTTGAGTTATACGCGCACAAGAGACAATATCATCGCCGTTCAGAGAGAAATGACGTTCGGCGCGAAATAAAGAAAGCCCAGTGGGTTTCCCACTGGGCTTTCGGATACAGACTCAACCTTGCGGTTGATTCTTTATTGTAGCAACGGCTCTCACCCCGGATGAACTACTACAACGGTTCCATTATCACGGAGAACGCAATGACAAGCAAGCAAGAAAATCTCGGCGCACTGACTTTCGGATTGGACATTGGCATTGCTTCGGTTGGGTGGGCGGTGCTGGGCGAAAATCGCATTGTTGATTTGGGGGTGCGGGCGTTCGATGCCGCAGAGGACAAAGATGGTAAACCAAACAATCAAACCCGCAGGGGGGCGCGAGTTTCACGCAATCGTTACAACATGCGCGCTTGGCGGCTTAAAAAGCTGGTTCGTTTATTTCGCGATGTTGGCTTGCTTTCAAATGATGAAATCAAACAATTATTTTCTGCCACACGCAAAAAGAATCAGCCCAAACTGCTCAGCCCATGGACATTACGCGCAGAAGGCTTAACACGAAAGCTCTCTCCGCAAGAATGGGCGCAAGTCATTTACTACTTCGTCAAACATCGTGGCTTCAAGTTTTTCAGCAAAACCGAAGACCCTCGAAGTTCTGATACTAACGACGAAGCAACTTCCAGCGATAAGACCGCTGAGCAAAAGGAGCTGGATGGACTACGCAATGGGCTGGAATACACCGCAAAGCTGTTGAAAAAATATCCACAATTTAAAACAATCGGGGATGCCGCCTACCACATCGCCAACGCACAACAAGACAACGACGGCAGCTATCGTGACAAAGACGGCAACCGCCTCGAAACCAAAGACTGCGAAGAATTTCAAGAATCGTATCGCAATAAAAGTAAGAGTTATCACGCCTTCCATCGCGACGATTTGATGGACGAGCTGAACAAGCTATTTGATGCGCAACAACAGCCACCATTTGGCAACCCTTTTGCCGATCTCGTCCTTCGCGAAGATATAGACCGATTACGCGAAGTGCAAATCAGCTCGGAAACAAGGACTGTTGGCCCTACGTTCCGCGATCAAATATTTGCCCTGCTTGAATTGCAACACCCGCCGATTTACACCTCACAAATGGATGCGCTGATCGGCGACTGTGAGCTGGAAAACGAAGAGCGAAATGGCAAGGGCAAGGCGGAACGCCGTGCAGCAAAAAGCACTTTCTCGAATGAACGCGCAACGTGGCTGCAAACCCTCAACAACCTGCGTATCAAGCGCGATGGCAAAGAAGATTCGCTCACGCCTGACGAACGTGCCGTACTTATCAACCTGCCTTACAACACCCCAGCAAAAGTGACATTCAAGCACGCGCGCGAAGCTCTAAGAGAAATTTTAGGCTTCCCTGCGCATTGGCGCGAAGCAAGCAAGCTTCACCAAAGTGACCTATCGCAATAAGCGCAAAGATGACGGAAGTTGGATCAATGTCGTTGCCACCGACGGAACGAAAATAACGCTGGGCAAGTACGGGCAAGATGCTATCCGCAAAAAAGCCAACAAGGAACTCAAGGTACGCTTGGAAACCGGCACGATATCTTTTGCCGAACTGCGCAAGCTATTCGAGTTGAAAGAAGATGAAACTTTCGAGCACATACGCAATGAAGTCGAAATTGTTCCCGTTTCATTGGAAGCCACCTACACCCTTCCTGATAGCAAAATAATATTCATCAAGTTACTGCCCGCCAAAAGCAAAAGGCCTATCAAATTGCCAGTCAGGGCAATGAAGGCACTCACGGATTTGAGCAGCGAAAACCCAAATGCCGCACTTGCCGAGCTTAGGCTGGCAATCGAACAAGCTGACTGCCTGGAAGCTGGCTGGCAATTCGAGTACAGCCGCAAAGATTCAACCTCCATAAAACCGGAAGATGAAGCAACGAAACTCGTCCCAATTGAGTATGAAGACGCACAGAGGGTAGAAGATGAAACGCTAATCGAACTCAAGGGATGGCATGCGTTCAAACGTGCGCTGGAAACTTCGCACCCTGACTGGTGGGCAAGCCTGCAAGTTGTATATCTCAATCCGCAGTCCGATACAGGACAAGCTGCGGCTAAACAATTGGACGCAATTGCCGAGTTATTAACCAAAGCGCAGACTGATGCCGATGTAGCCAAAGGTCTCGCCTCGTTAGCGCTTACCAAAGATCAAATTCAGGCATTGGAGCGAGTGCGCTTCAAGCAATATCGCAACCTTAGCCTCATTGCATTACGCAAAATTCTTCCCCATCTGGAAACTGGAAATAACTACACCGAGGCTTGCAAGATCGCAGGTTATGAATCGTTTACACACCAACGCACCAAACACCTGCCACCGCTGGAAACCTATCTCTACGAACGCACCCGCCACGGGAAGAAAACCAAATATACGGAACTGCGCTACAAAGATTTAACCAACCCGGTAGTTGCCCGCGCATTCAATCAAGCAAGGCTGGTGCTCAATGCACTGATAGACCGACACGACCAGTCTCCAGCCTACGTGCATGTGGAGTTGGCACGCGATATAGCGAAACCTTTGAAAGGCCACTGGAATGCCCAAGGCAAATACATTGAGGGACGCCTAGACATCGACAAGAGGCAAATAGAGAATCGCAACAAGCGCGAATCCTCGCGGAAAAACTTTATCGAGACCTACGGGATCAATGAACCAAGTTCAACTCAAATGCTCAAGGAACGGCTTTACCATGAGCAAGGTTGCCACTGTGTTTACTCGCTTAAAGAATTAAATTTAGACCAAATCGTTGACGACCAAAACTATGCCCAGATTGACCACATCTGGCCACGATCCCGCACCTTTGATAACAGCATGGAAAATTTGGTACTCGTTCATGCCCACGCCAATCAAGACAAGGGCAATCGCATTCCATACGACTTCATCATGCAAAAGTATGGCGAGGAACATTGGCGCAGAGTGATGGCGCATGTCCAAGGCTGTAAAGGCATGAGCGGCAATAAACAAAATCGCTTGCTCGCCAAGGAGCTGGATGCCGACGAATTCAGTGCGCGCAACTTAGTGGATACCCGCTATGCCACCAGGTTGTTCGCGCGCATGGTGCGCGATCATTTGCTGTTCGATGGCCAGATCGAAGATAGCGTCCAAAATATTGAATCATCTGAAAGTGGCAAAGTCAGGCTAGATAAATTCCATAAGACCCGTGTCCGCACACCGCAAGGTGGACTGACTGCCTTTCTCAGGCGCGGCTGGCTGGGTGACATCAAAGACCGCGCAGCAGGCGACAAGCATCATGCGCTGGATGCCTGCATTGTTGCGGCATGCACGCCAAAGATCATCAACGAAGTGAACGGCTATTTCGCCAACGAAGAAAGGATACCGAACCGATTTAAGAAAAACGCCGATGGCACATATACCGACAAAGGCGAAGGCAGTGGCGAAATCATCAGCAAGCAGGAAGCCCGCGCACGCGGCCTCTTTCTACCGCCGCCATGGGAGGGATTCAGGAAAGAATTCCTGAAAAAATACGAGTCAGTATTCGTCTCGCGCGCGATCCGCAAAAAACGCAACGTCGAATTACATGATGCCAACCCAATGGCTTTAAGGTATTACCCAGTCAACCTGCTGGATTTAACGCTGGATATGATGGATGAAAAGCGATTGCCGCCTAATTTACCAGAAGAACGTTTATCGTTAATTAAGGCTGTCAGGCAGCAACTGCTTACCAGCGACATTGACGCAGCAATCGCCTTTCCTAATGGCTTCCTAATAAAAAATGCGAGCGGTAAAGATAAGATCATTCATACCATTCCATTGCCTTTGGTCTCTTTGCCAGACGATTATCTGGGGCAAGTAAAGCGACAACTCAGCGCTTCCGGTTCAAATGAAAACTTCAAAGACACCGCAATAAAAAATGTGGCCCTCAACAAACTCTCATTAAAAGCATTGAGCGAGAAAGAACTAGGGACAACTTTTTACCATCGCAACCAGCGTGTGATAGAAGCACTTAAGGCACAGCTTAATAAATACGACGATGATGCTGAAAAAGCGTTTGCAGAACCTTTTTATCCGTTTGGCAAAGACTGTCCGTTTATTAAATCAATTCGTCTACCTGCGCCTCGCGGTTCTGGGATATATGTTCGAGGGGGTGTCGCAAATTTAGGCGATGCACTCTATACGGAAATGTACAAGCACGATGGCAACTACTGGTTCCGTGCCCGATATAAAGTATCTCAAGAAAATGCTTTTGGGCTACCCATCATGCCAAAAGGTGCGCAACATATTTGCAATTTCACCAAGAATGATCTTGTCAGAATCAAGCACCCGAATTTGGCTTGTTGCTATCGTGAAACCAGCCGTTACAAGGATTCTTTCGGTAACACACTAATTGACGTGATAGTTAATTTTGACGATGGCATCTTTGAAGGTTACTGGAATTATTTCGAGCCTAGCAATGATAGGCCTGTAGTGCAGCTACATGACGGC
>JBAQWL010000055.1:0-4802 GCA_049298895.1 Gallionella sp. | reverse complement strand
GTGTTCATCGGCTCCTGCACCAATGCACGAATCGAAGATATGCGCGCTGCGGCAGCAGTGGCCAAGGGCAAGCATGTTGCTGAGAATGTGAAGCTGGCGATGGTGGTACCCGGCTCCGGTTTGGTGAAACAACAAGCCGAGCAGGAGGGGTTGGACAAGATATTCATCGCAGCGGGTTTTGAATGGCGCGAGCCGGGTTGCTCGATGTGCCTTGCGATGAATGACGATAAACTCTCGCTCGGCGAGCGCTGTGCATCGACTTCCAACCGCAATTTTGAAGGGCGGCAAGGGCAGGGTGGGCGCACCCATTTGGTGAGTCCGGAGATGGCGGCAGCCGCCGCGATCGCCGGGCATTTTGTTGACATAAGTTTGTTTGGTTAAAGGAGATGATGATGAAAGTGGTTGCATTGGTTTTGGCGATCTTGATGTTGACCGCTTGCAATACCATGGAAGGCTTGGGTAAGGACATCCAGAAGGGCGGTGACGCATTAGAAAAGGCTGCAACCAAATAATGCAGAAATTTTCCGTGCTTGATGGGTTGGTTGCGCCGCTGGATAGGGCCAACGTCGATACTGACGCAATTATCCCAAAGCAATTTCTGAAGTCGATCAAGCGTACCGGCTTCGGCCCGAATCTGTTTGACGAATGGCGCTATCTGGATCATGGCGAGCCGGGGCGGGATAACAGCAAGCGTCCGCTCAATCCGGATTTTGTGCTGAACCAGCCGCGTTATAAAGGCGCACAGATATTGCTGGCGCGCGAGAATTTCGGCTGCGGTTCGTCCCGCGAGCACGCGCCTTGGGCTTTGGAAGATTACGGCTTCCGCGCAATCATCGCACTGAGCTTTGCGGATATATTCTTCAACAACTGTTTCAAGAACGGCTTGTTGCCGATCCGGTTACCGGCCGAGCAGGTGGGTGCACTGTTTAATGCGGTCGAAAGCAATCCCGGCTACCGTTTGAAGATCGATCTGGAGCAGCAGAGCATCACCGCACCAGATGGCACCATGTACAAATTTGAAGTGGAAGCCTTCCGCAAGCATTGTTTGCTGAACGGCCTGGACGACATCGGTTTGACCTTGCAGCATGTGGATAAGATCAAGGCGTTCGAGACAAAGTGTCGCGCGGCGCAGCCGTGGTTGTTTGAATAAGTAGTGGGGGATTTGGTTTTAAGCGTTTTAAACGACAGGAATTTGAAATGAAGATCGCAGTTTTGCCCGGTGATGGGATCGGACCGGAGATTGTCGCACAAGCAGCCAAAGTGCTGGACGCGTTACGCCGAGACGGCTTGAAAATCGAGATGGAATACGCGCATATCGGCGGTGCTGGCTATGACGCAGCGGGTGATCCCTTGCCGGAAGCAACACTGAGGCTGGCAAAAGAATCCGAGGCCGTTCTGCTCGGGGCGGTGGGCGGATATCAATACGACGAGCTGGCGCGTCCGCTGCGCCCGGAGCAGGGTCTGCTGCGTATCCGCAAGGGGCTGGGCCTGTTCGCCAACCTGCGTCCTGCGCTGGTGTATCCGGAACTGGTCAATGCCTCCAGCCTGAAGCCGGAACTGGTGTCGGGACTGGATATCATGATCTTGCGCGAACTGACCGGCGATATCTATTTTGGCCAGCCGCGCGGCATACGCACGCTGGAGAATGGCGAGCGCCAGGGCTTCGACACGATGCACTACAGCGAGTCGGAGATCCGCCGTGTGGCGCATGTCGGTTTCAAGATCGCAATGAAACGAAATAAGAAAATGTGCTCGGTGGACAAGGCCAACGTGCTGGATACCAGCATGTTCTGGCGCGAGATCGTCACCGATGTGGCGAAGGAATACCCGCATGTGGAGTTGTCGCACATGTATGTGGACAACGCCGCGATGCAACTGGTGCGCGCGCCCAAGCAGTTCGACGTGATCCTGACCGGCAATATCTTCGGCGACATTTTGTCCGATGAGGCGGCTATGCTGACCGGATCGATCGGCATGTTGCCGTCGGCCTCGCTGGATGCGAACAACATGGGCTTGTACGAGCCGTGCCACGGCTCTGCGCCAGATATCGCAGGGGCGGACATCGCCAACCCGCTGGCGACGATCTTGTCGGTGGCGATGATGATGCGTTATACCTTTGCCAATGAGGAGATCGCACAGCGCATCGAGATGGCGGTACGCAAGGTGTTGCAGAAGGGGTTGCGCACCGGAGATATCCACGAACCGGGGATGCAGAAGGTCGGCTGTGCAGCGATGGGTGACGCGGTCGTTAAGAGCTTGTAGCCTGTAGCTGGTAGCTTGTAGCAGAAACGGTTTGGCTGCTCGCTACGAGCTACCAGCTACGAGCTTAATTTTTTAGAGAGAAGAAACATGAGTAAGCAATATGATGTTTGTATATTAGGCGCAACCGGTGCGGTGGGCGAGGTGATGCTGTCCATACTCGAACAGCGCAAGTTTCCGGTGCGCAACCTGTATCCGCTGGCTTCCAGCCGTTCGGCCGGTTCCACGGTGACCTTCAAGGGCGAGGAGCTCACCGTCATCGACGTGGATGAATTCGATTTCGCCAAGGCGCAGATCGGTTTGTTTTCGGCGGGCGGCAGCGTGTCGGAAAAATATGCGCCGATCGCTGCGGCTGCCGGTTGCGTGGTGATCGACAATACCGCGCACTTCCGCTATGACAAGGACATTCCGCTGGTGGTGCCGGAAGTGAATCCTCATGCCATCGCGCAGTACAAGAATCGCGGCATCATCGCCAACCCGAACTGCTCGACCATCCAGATGCTGGTGGCACTCAAGCCGATCCAGGACGCGGTCGGCATCGCGCGCATCAACGTGGCGACCTATCAGGCGGTATCCGGCACCGGCAAGGAGGCCATCGACGAGTTGGCCGAACAGACCCGTGCGCTGTTCAACCAGCAGGACGTCGAGGTCGAGGTCTACCCCAAGCGCATCGCCTTCAACGTGCTGCCGCACATCGATGTGTTCATGGACAACGGCTATACCAAGGAAGAGATGAAGATGGTATGGGAGACCCGCAAGATCATGGAAGACGATTCCATCCAGGTTAATCCGACCGCGGTGCGCGTGCCGGTGTTCTACGGTCACTCCGAGGCGGTGCATATCGAGACCCGCAAGAAGATCACCGCCGACCAGGCGCGCGCCCTGCTGGAGAAGGCGCCGGGCGTGATCGTGATGGACAAGCGCGAGCCGGGCGGTTACCCCACTCCGGTCGAGGCGGCGGGCAACGACGCAACTTACGTCGGGCGTATCCGCGAGGATATTTCCCATCCTTTGGGTTTGAATCTGTGGGTGGTAAGCGACAATGTGCGTAAGGGAGCGGCCTTGAATAGTGTGCAAATTGCGGAGATTTTGATCGCAAAATACATCGATCAATAGAGTGTACTGAGCTGCGCTTGTCTGTGGATAGGTCAGGGCTTGAATTGCTTTAATGAAATTATTAGCTTGTGCTGATAACTCTATGATGTTATTTTGTATTGTCCAATAAGTAAGGTGAGGGTGGTGGCGTGAAAAAATCACTACTAAAATTGCTCTGGGTTGTTGCAGGTCTGATGCTTTCCACAACAATTTCTGCCGTGGGTATGGGTGGAATAAATGTGACTTCGGGGCTTGGGCAGCAGCTTAAGGCTGATATTGAATTGGTATCGGTTAACAATGCTGAGAAAACCAGCCTGGTTGCGCGCTTGGCCTCGCCCGAAGTCTATAAGGGTGCTGGCCTGGAATATCCTTATGGCAACAAGTTCAAATTTCAGATTGAGAGTCGATCCAATGGTGCGCCGTATCTAAATGTGACCAGCGCTCAGCCAGTCAATGATCCCTTTGTGGTCATGTTGGTTGAATTGAGCTGGTCGTCCGGGAGGTTGTTGCGCGAATACACTTTTCTGCTGGATCCGCCGGGCTATGTTATGGAACTGCCTGTGCAGACTAAAGTGCAAGCTGTCGCGCCGTCAGTCCAACCCGAGACCCCCCAACTCCAGACTGCGGAAGTTACAGCCATGTTAGTTGAGCCGACTGCTCCACAGGAAGAAGTGGCTGAATCAAAAGTTGCGCCCGATCCTGACATCTCTTCTGCGGATTCTGAAGAGCAAGATCAAGATGCAGCTGCATCTGTATCCGATGCTGTGCCATCATCAGAGCAGGAAACTCTAGCTGTGCCAGCAGAGCAGGAAATTCCAATTCCTGATGAAACATTAAGCCAGGAAGTCACGGAAGAGGCAGTAGCGCCAGAGAATATCGCTATGGGCGAATTTACTGAACCCAACGAAGAATGGATCGGGGTTCAACGCGGAGATACTCTGGGCAAAATATCGTTACAGTACAAATCCGCTGATGTGAGCTTGGAACGTATGCTGGTTGCGATGTATCGCGCCAATGCCGCCGAGTTTGGCGGAAAAAACATGAATCGCATCAGAGCAGGCAAGATTTTGCGCTTGCCTAGTCAGCAAGAAATCGATGCGGTAGGGCATTCTGAAGCCGCAAAGGAAATTCGTGCCCAGACAGCAGATTGGAATGTCTACCGGCAAAAACTAGCCGGTGCTGCATCAGAGAGCAGCCGACCCCAAACTGCCGAGCAGGTTGCTAGCGGCAAACTCACCAGTTCGGTTGCCGATAAAGCCCCGGTTTCCAAAGACTCTGCCAAGGAAGTACTCAAGTTGTCCAAGGGTGAGGCACCCGGAGATCAGGTTGCGACAGGCGCTGCCGACAAATCTCAGACTGTGCAAGAAAAAAATAATGCAGCTCAGGAGGACGCGATAGCAGCAGCCAAGACAGTTAAAGAAGGGCAGGCGCGCACCGCTATGTTGGAA
>JBAQWL010000054.1:0-5179 GCA_049298895.1 Gallionella sp. | reverse complement strand
CGGCGAGCTGCATTGCGTAGGCGCGACCACGCTGGACGAATATCGAAAGTACGTCGAAAAGGATGCCGCGCTGGAACGCCGCTTCCAGAAAGTGCTGGTGGACGAACCCAGCGTGGAGGCCACCATTGCCATTTTGCGTGGGCTGCAGGAAAGATACGAGCTGCATCATGGTGTGGACATCACCGACCCGGCCATAGTCGCGGCCGCCGAACTATCGCATCGCTACATCACCGACCGCTTCCTGCCGGACAAGGCGATCGACCTGATCGACGAGGCTGCGGCGCGCGTCAAGATGGAAATCGATTCCAAGCCGGAAGTCATGGACAAGCTGGATCGCCGCTTGATCCAGCTCAAGATCGAGCGCGAAGCGGTAAAGAAGGAAAAAGATGAAGCCTCTAAAAAGCGCTTCGCACTGATCGAGGACGAGATCAAAAAACTGCAACGCGAGTACGCCGATCTGGAGGAAGTGTGGAAGGCTGAGAAGGGCGCGGCGCAAGGCACGGCACATCTCAAGGAAGAGATGGACAAGGTGCGCGCCGAAATCGTCAAGCTGCAACGCGAAGGCAAGCTGGAACAAGTGGCGGAACTGCAATATGGCAAGCTGCCGCAGCTCGAAGCCAAGCTGAAAGAAGCGGTGCATAACGAAGAAAACAAACCCAAGAACCGTTTGCTGCGCACCCAGGTTGGCGCGGAAGAGATCGCGGAAGTGGTGAGTCGCGCCACCGGCATTCCGGTTTCGAAGATGATGCAAGGTGAGCGCGACAAGCTGCTCAAGATGGAAGATAAAATACACGAGCGCGTGGTCGGGCAGGACGAAGCGGTGCGTTTGGTGAGCGATGCGATTCGGCGTTCACGCTCTGGTCTGTCCGATCCGAACCGCCCCTATGGTTCGTTTTTATTTCTGGGCCCGACCGGTGTGGGCAAGACCGAACTGTGCAAGGCACTGGCCGGTTTCATGTTCGATTCCGAAGACCATCTGATACGCATCGACATGAGCGAGTACATGGAGAAGCATTCCGTCGCGCGTCTGATCGGCGCGCCGCCCGGCTATGTCGGCTACGAGGAAGGCGGAGGGCTGACCGAAGTGGTGCGCCGCAAACCTTATTCGGTCATCCTGCTGGATGAGGTGGAGAAGGCGCATCCCGATGTGTTCAATGTGCTGCTGCAAGTGCTGGACGACGGACGCATGACGGACGGCCAAGGGCGCACTGTGGACTTCAAGAACACCGTGATCGTGATGACCTCGAACCTCGGTTCGCAAATGATCCAGCAAATGGCGGGCGACGATTACCAGGTGATCAAGCTGGCGGTGATGGGCGAAGTGAAGAGTTATTTTAAACCTGAGTTCATCAACCGCATCGATGAGGTCGTGGTATTCCACGCGCTGGACGAAAAGAACATCAAGTCCATCGCGCGCATCCAGTTGAAGTATCTGGAAACACGGCTGGCCGCGATGGAAATGAAGCTGGACATCAGCGATGCCGCACTGGCCGAGATCGCCAACGCAGGCTTCGACCCGGTGTACGGTGCAAGACCGCTGAAGCGCGCGATCCAGGCGCAACTGGAGAACCCGCTCGCCAAACTGATCCTGGAAGGGCGCTTTGCCGCGAAGGACACGATCAAGGTGGGATGCTCGGGCGGTGTGATGAAGTTCGACAAAGCATAAGCGTCAAAGAGAAAGCCCGGCATGCCGGGCATTTTTTCTGGGATCCGGTCAGTGTTGAAACTGGCGGCTGATATTGAGTTAGCGTGGAACGCCTGACTACTGCATCACGCAAGTGGTTTCTGGCTGCTGCAAAAATTGCCAAGTCAATTCATCAGCCAGCACAATGATCTAGGCCATATTAATCATACTCAACGACTCCATCGGTTTACCCACTGCGAAGCCTTGGGCATAATCTATCCCGATGCTGCGCAGCATGTCCAGCAGCGATAAATCCTCAACATATTTTGCGACAACTTTGATCTTCTGTTGATGGCATGTCTTGCAAAGCATAGCCAGATAATCCCGGTTTTTTTCAATGTGCAGATTGTTGATCAAGTCACCGCGGATTTTTATAGCGTGAATTGAAAGCGGAGCAAGATAGTGGAAAGATGAAAAGCCGACACCGATGTCGTCCAAAATCAAGCGGCAGCCTAGTTGAGATATTTCCGAGCTGAAAATGCGCACCCGGTTTATGTTTTGCAGGATCTCTGATTCAGATATTTCGATTGATAAACTGACTGAGTCGATATCAAACTCAGCGATTATCTCACGGATATAATCGATTATGCCCGGATCATTCAGGAATTGGGCAGAGAGATTGAGCGACAGGTGCAGCATGACTTTGTTGGCTTTGAACGAGGCGATTTTCTGCACAGCTTTTCTGAATACCATGCGGTCGATCAATATACTCAAGTCAAATCGTTCTGCAGATTCCAGGAACAGGCCGGGACTGATGTGCTCGCCATTCTGGTTTTCCATGCGCAGCAATGCTTCGTATTCAGAAGACTCTCCGGAGTTTAGATCGAGC
Organism: Gallionella sp.; assembly: GCA_049298895.1. Taxonomy (GTDB): domain Bacteria; phylum Pseudomonadota; class Gammaproteobacteria; order Burkholderiales; family Gallionellaceae; genus Gallionella. Next base: position 2,666 of record JBAQWL010000054.1, on the reverse strand, counting down.
AGTGGCTGATAATAAAGGATAAATTGATCAGTCTCCAGCGCACGCCGGATACGCCCAGCCCAGCGCACATGTTCGCCCAGATGCTGGGTTTCTTGATTGGATTCTGAATACAGGTTGAAACCCCCTAGGCCGACGCTTTTTGCCTGGTACATGGCCGCATCGGCGAAAGAAGTCAGCATGAAGGTATCCGATGTATGTTCCGGCAGTGCCGCGATGCCGATGCTGACGGAAGCGTACAAGGAATTACCTGCTACAGTGACCGGTGTAATGCTCAACTTATGGATAAGTTTGGTGGCAACCAGGCACGCCGAGTCCGAAGTGGTTTCTGGCAGCAATACCGAAAATTCATCACCGCCCCAGCGGGCAAGATAATCAGTCAAGCGTAACGTCTTTTTCAACACTTCAGAAACTGCCTGCAAATACTCATCGCCGCCCGGATGACCATAGGTATCGTTGATGTGCTTAAATTTGTCAAGATCGATAAACATCAATGCCATAGGCCGTTCATAGCGCAGTGCATATTTCCCCCAACGCTCATATTCCTCCTGGAAGCGACGTCGGCTCAATAAACCAGTCAGCGTATCGTGATCAGCCATATAAGCCACAGCAGCATTGGCCTTGTGAGCCGCATCCAATGCCGCGGCTAGTTTTTCAGTGCGGTCAGTCACGCGGGTTTCCAATTCCTGGTTCAGCGATTCGAGATTAATTTCATGCTGGATGCGCTTCTCGGCGGCAACTTGCAGATCTCTGCCCATGCTGTTAAAGCTCTTTATAATTTGCGTCAGCTCATCTTGTCCCCGCTCAGGTATGCGGGCGTTGAAATCACCTTGAGCTATTTTTATGGCAGCTGCGCGGAGGTTATCCAGGTTGGTCATAATTGATGTGATGAGAAGACGAGCAGTGTAGACCATGACTATCAAGAGAATAATGATGCTAATCAGACCGGAAATAAGTATTGCCTGTAAGTCAGTTCTGATGTCGTGCAGCCTATTATGTAAATTTTGATCTGATTCACTGCGTTCCCGGCTAACAGTGCCTTTTAATTTTTTCAGGGCGACTGTCATCTGTTTAATGCTGCTGGCACTATCCCCCTTCTCGATGCCCATTAATAGGGAGACTGAGAGTTCTGCAGCGGAAAAATAATCGTTAAATTGCGCCAACATTTCCTGAGCGATTTCTTTTTTTTCATCAATTACCGCGATCTCATTCACGATAGTACGAAAGTCTTCAGCTTTATGATTTGCGCGGGCGAGAGTCAGTTTGCTTTCTGCGTCGATAGCATCAAGAAATATATCTTGAATGCCGATGAGACTTTCCGATAAGGTCTGAATGTGGCGCATGTAAGGATAGTGAATATCACTGATGCGCTGAAGCGAAGTGTAAATTTGAGTAGATGAGTTGTAAGCTAAAACTATCCACGCAAAGAAAAGCAGAATCGTAAAGCGAGGGATACTCCATATTTTCTGTTTTATCGTCATATCAATAGGCCTGTAATAAATATGAAGTGTGGTTTACATTACCGCGAGTTTCGCATATAAATTTATTGAGTTACGCATTCAACTTGCATGGCCGGACTATATATAACAGGGCTAATATAGCCATCCCTGTTTCGTAAATCCTAAAGTTAACTATAGTGTGGAAAGTCCATTCAGCGTTAATTATAAGACTTAAACTGAAGTCTTGGAAATCCAATGAGAGCAGACGAGAGCACTGGAAAATTCCGCATTGACAAGTGGCTATGTGCCGCACGTTTTTTCAAAACGCGTTCCCTCGCTGCAGATGCAGTCGAGTGCGGTAAAGTGAGTGTAAACGAGGTACGTGTCAAACCAGCCAAGGCTGTGAAGGTGGGGGATATGTTGCATATCAATATCAGGCAAAAACAATGGGTGGTCGAAGTGCTGGCACTGTCCAATCAGCGCGGTCCGGCATCCGAGGCACAGAAACTCTATCGTGAGACCGATGAAAGCCGTCAACGTCAAGAAACCATTGCCGCCCTACTCAAGGCACAGCCGCAGCCTTTTCAATTCAGGGGTAGGCCGACCAAGCGAGATCGACGCGAGATCGAACGTTTTAAGAAGGGGAAGTGACGAACTTAGTGTCGACTTCGAATTATTTTCAACGCGGCTCGATCTGCGACAAGTGACGTGCTACCGATAGCCATGCCCCCATCCAGCCAAGATACATCGAGAACAGCAACAGCATCAGGCTGTCGGCCGGCGATAACGGATGCAGTGCGAACTGGCTGGCGTAGAGTTGCGATAACGTATCAAGTTGCCAGTTGAGCAGCAGCAGGCTCAGCGAGATGATGAGCCAAGCCGCGATGCCGCCGAGCAGTCCCTGCATAGCTCCGAAATACAGGAAAGGGCGACGGATGAAACCGTTGGTCGCACCGATCAGCTTGGCAACCTCGATCTCGTTGTGCTGAGTGAGAATTTGCAAACGGATGGTGTTGAAGGTGACGGCGACCAGCGCGAGGCTGAGCAAGCTGGCGAGTATCAGCACCACCATTCTGCCGAATTTGAGCATAGCTTGGAGCTTGTAGGCCCAGGCTGAATCAAGTTGCGCCAGTTCCACTGCGGGCAGCTTTGCCAGATCGTTGCGTAGTGCTTCCAGTGTTTGCGCTTCGCTTGGTTTGGGATAAACAATGAACGCATCCGGTAACGGGT
>JBAQWL010000053.1:0-15872 GCA_049298895.1 Gallionella sp. | reverse complement strand
GCGAGAGCCTGTTCTCCACTCTACCCTGTTGTCATGTTGTCCTGTTGTCCATGTTGCGGCGTTGACCTCGAATGTAAGGTTAGGGCGTGCCATGGAAATCATCTTCATCCAAACCTGGCTCCCTAATTCCAAATATCACCTCGACGATCAGTAGTGCTTCCTCAAACTCAGCCTCAGTCAACGCAAAGTTGACTTCAACTTGATTGTGATTGCTTCTGACAATTTCAAACGCTAAACGAACTGGACTGAACTCAACCAATTTCAATTTGAAATGACCTATGTACTCTTCATCGTCAGACTCGATGTAGCATTTGCCGCCATCGAAAAACTCGAACTGACTTTGAACCAATAAGTACGGTGCTGGTTGCTCGAAAGGATCGAGTTGCTCATCCTCGCAATCCTCCGAATCAAGTTGAACTTGGTAGTAATCACCGCTCGCATTTGCCGATACTCTTTTAGCGTAAAGTTGCATGGTGGTTGAGCGCTCTAACGTAAATTCGATGGCAAAAACGCCGTATAATCTGGAGCACTTCGCCGCATATTCTGGTTTAAGAATTTCAATATATTGATTATTATCAAAATTAAATAATAAACGCGGCATACTTTGTCATGAAACACGGCATCTGATCATTTCGGTACGACGTGGTGCTGATTCGGAACGTACACTACCAGTAAACCTCCGCCATAACAATATCCCGAAATGCATAGGCTTTTCGCGCCAAGCAGCAAGGGTTACGCCTTGTTCGCGGCGATCTGCTGAAACAATGACAGCCTGCGGGCGTCGATCTTCCCCGCTGCAACGGCTTCACGCAGCGCGCAGCCCGGTTCATGCACATGATGACAGTCGCGGAAGCGGCACTGGCCGAGATATTGCGCGAACTCGACAAAGCCTTGTTCGATTCCCCCGAAACTCAGGTGATGCAGGCCGAACGCCTGCACACCCGGGCAGTCGATCAAGTTGCTGGACTTGTCGACTCGATACAGTCGTGCATGGGTGGTGGTGTGCTTGCCTGAGTCCAGCGCGCTGGAGATTTCGCGGGTGGCGGCATGCGCATCCGGCAGCAGCGCGTTGATCAGGGTGGATTTACCCATACCGGATTGCCCGACCAACACGCTGCAATGGTTGGTCAGAAACGGGCGCAGTGTTGATACATTCTGCTTTGCGCTGAGTTCCAGCACGCGGTAGCCGATGGTGGAGTAGGACACCATCCGGCCGCGCGCCACCGCTGCGGCGTCAAGCAAATCGCATTTGTTCAACACGATCAGCACCTCGAGCTGTTGGTCGTAAGCTGCGACCAAACAACGTGCCAGTAGCTCGTCGTTGAATGAAGGTTCGGCGGCGACAACCACAATGATTTGTGTGGCGTTGGCGGCGATGATTTTTTCACGGTAGGCATCAGAGCGATGCAGCAGTGAGCGGCGCGGAACGATGCTTTCGATGACACCTTGGGCATCTGACTCGTAATCTGCCGAAAAATCTGTTCCTGGCTGAGTCGCAGGGCTGTCAGTCCGCCTTACTTGTACGATATCGCCGCACGCCACCTCGCTCTTTTTGCCCCGCGTCAAACAGGTCATTTCATTGCCATTGGCAAGGCGCACCCGATATTGACGACCGAAAGCCGCGATGACTTGCGCGCCGAGCAGTCTGTCCTGCGGGTGCCCGGCCAAAAGTTTTTTGGAAGCCGGATCGAAGGGCTCGTTCAAAGGCCGAATAATCTGTCGACCTTGGCCGCACAGATAAAATCGTTTTCCGACAAGCCATTGATAGCGTGAGTGGAATACACGACTTGGCAATTATTGTAGTTGACGGTCAGTTCTGGGTGATGATCCTCGCGGTGAGACAGCCATGCAATTGCATTCACAAACGCGAGGGTTTGATAGTAATCCTTGAAACGATAAGTCTTGCTGATCAGTTTATCGTGTTGTTGCCAGCTCTCCAGTTGTAGCATCAGGGCGTTGATATCGGGCTGCGCCAGGGGAGGCATATCACCCGCACAGGGTTTGCATAGTTTGTCGGCAAGCTTGCTTACTTCAGTCATCGCCGCGCCTATTTCAACTTGTAATAGCGGTTCAAATAGGCGCCGAGGTGCTGTTTGTCCTGAAGCGTAAAGCTGGCGCCAACATTGCCACTGCAGCGGGTGATTTGAGTGATCAGGTCGGCCGAGCTATTCACTTTCCGGTTGATACGGGTGAATATCTTGTTGCCGTCGCCTCCCATCATCGCGTCATGACAACTGTTGCATTTGTGCTGCTCGAACAATTTCTGTCCGGCCAGCGCGTCGCCATCAGGGAAAGGGCTGGCCGACGCAACTGTTGCAGCACAGGTCAAGAATAATGCGGTGACCATTTTCATGGTGGTTCTCCTTAGTGAGCACGTAAATGTGCGATACGTACCATGGCTGGCGGGTGTGAATCGTAAAATTTTGAATACAGCGGGTCGGGCGTGAGGGTGGCAGCATTATCCTGATACAGCTTGACAAGTGCATTGACCAGATCGGCGGCCGCAGTTTGCTTGGCCGCGTAGCGATCAGCCTCGAACTCATGCTTGCGCGAATAGGCCGACAGCAACGGATGCAGCAAAAAGCTGAAGGTCGGCAGTGTCATGAAGAACAACAGTAGCGCTACCGCGGTGGAGGGTGCGTTGACACCGAGTCCCAGATAGAACCAGTCGGTCTGCATCAGCAGACCAAGCAACCACAGAAAAATCAGGCTCATCACGAATGTCATAACAATGCGTTTCACTACATGGTGACGCTTGAAATGTCCCAATTCATGAGCCAGTACGGCCTCGATTTCATTGCCGCTCAGGCGTTCAAGCAGGGTGTCGAAAAATACGATGCGTTTGGTTTTGCCGAAGCCGGTGAAGTAGGCGTTACCGTGTGCGCTACGTTTAGAGCCATCCATGACGAATAAACCCTGAGCTGTAAACCCACAACGCACGAGTAAGGCTTCAATGCGTGCTTTCATCGCTTCATCTTGCAATGGGGTAAATTTGTTGAACAGCGGCGCGATAAATGACGGGTAGATGAACAGGATGGTCAAGTTGAACCCCACCCACACCAGCCACACATACAGCCACCAGTATTCGCCCATGCGCTCCATCAGCCACAGCACACCGAACAACAGCGGCAGCCCGAGGATTGCTCCGAGCAGCAGGCTTTTGATAACGTCTGTCAGATATAACGACAAGGACGTTTTGTTGAAGCCGAAACGTGCCTCTAAGACGAAGGTGCGATACAGCCCGAACGGCGCTTCCAGCAGCGACGAGAGCAGCAGTACCGCGATAATGGTCACCATGCCCTGCACAAGCGGCGTGCTGAACCAGCTACCACTCAGGTCGGCAATGAACTGGATACCGCCCGCTAATGTAAAAGCCAATAACAGCACAACATCGAACAGCATGCTGAACATCGCGATGCGGGTTTTGGCAGAGGTGTAGTCCGCCGCCTTTTGGTGATCGGAGAGCCGTATTTTTTCGAGGAATTCTTCAGGGACAACGGTACGATGTGTGGCGATATACGTCAAATGGCGACGCGCCAGCCAGAACTTGGTGAGCGTGGTGAGTGCCAGTGCAGCGATGAAAATAAAGGTGAATTGTGTGGCAGTCATTTGGCGGGTCTTTCAAATACCGGAGATAATCCGACAGATCGGTCTATTTTCAGGCTGTTCAAGTAATGTCCTTGTGACACAATACGAGCTTGGTTGTTCAAATTCAAACAGGGTAATTATGGCACAAAATCAAAATCATCTTATCTGGATAGACATGGAAATGACCGGTTTAAATCCGGACACAGACCGAGTAATTGAGGTGGCGCTGGTGATTACCGATAACAATCTGGAAATGGTGGCAGAGGCTCCGGTGCTGGTATTGCATCAAGCCGATAGTGTCCTGGATGGCATGGATGCGTGGAACAAATCCACCCACGGCAAGTCCGGTCTGATCGACAAGGTAAAAGCCTCCACACTGGATGAGGAGAGGGTAGAAGCTCAGATGTTGGCGTTTCTTACGGAGTATGTGCCAACCAGAACTTCACCCATGTGCGGTAACTCCATCTGTCAGGACCGCCGCTTTCTGGCACACTGGATGCCTAAATTTGAGGACTATTTCCATTACCGTAATCTCGACGTGAGCACACTTAAAGAGCTGGCCAAACGCTGGAAACCCGACATGGCTCAGGGGGTAAAAAAACACGGCAAGCATGAGGCGCTGGCAGACATCTACGAATCCATCAGTGAGATGAAACATTACCGGGAGCATTTCATCAAGCTCTGAGACGATGGTTGCTTGCAGACGTATACTTAACACTGTGCATTAGCTGGAGATAATCATGAATTCTACACAGTCCCCGCAGGATCCACCTGATAATGATCAAGCACGACTGATAGAGCGGCCAGATGGTTTTTACTGGCAGGATAAATTCACCGATAAACTCTTCGGTCCCTATCAAACCCTGCAGGATGCGATGCAAGACATGCTGGAACTCAGCAGCAACGACACCGACGATGCCTATGAAGTAGGCGAGTCGTTGGAAGACGCGGAGGCTGAAATCGGCATCGCCAGCTGGATAGATACAGACACCGGCGAACCTGCAGAAGATTTTTCAACACGCCTCAACAATGATTAAATTCAACTCGTTTCGCATCTCCTGCGCTATGTTGCATATCAGTGTTTGTGCAACACCATGCAGGTGGCAGAATGTTGTGGCTGATTGATTTTATTGTCTCTATGCGTGCCTGTGTAAAATAAACCTACCCCTGCCTGCATTGCATGATTCCATTTTAAAATCAACCGTATCCTACACAGCTGTTGCTTAGAAATAGAATTGAAATGAGTCATCAGTATGAAGCGCACACAGTCTACTTTTCCGCTCTCATCGCCAAGGCGCGCAGCCGACTTTGCTCAAGTTCCGCAGCATTTGGCTCGACAAGCCAGCCGTGCAGGTTGTCCATTACCAGGTCGGTCAGCGCGTGCATCCAATCGTTATTCTCGTTGAGGCAGGGGATGTAGTGGTACTCACCACCGCCAGCATGTAGAAAATCCTCTTTGCCTTCTTGTGCGATTTCTTCCAGTGTCTCCAGGCAGTCGGCGACAAAGCCGGGACAAACCACGTCTACGCGTTGCATTTTTTGTCTGCCTAGCTCCAGAAGTGTGGCCGTAGTATAGGGTTTGATCCATTCCGCTTTGCCGAACCGAGATTGGAAGCTGAGTGTGTATTGTTCGGGCTTCAATCCCAGTTCCTGCGTCAGCAGGCGCGCGGTCTTGTGGCATTCGCAGTGATAGGGGTCGCCTTTTTCAAGGGTGTACTGCGGTACGCCATGGAAGCTCATCACCAGTTTATCCGGTCTGCCGTGCTTGGCCCAATACTCGTTGATGTTGTTCGCCAGTGCTTTGATGTACCCGGGATGGTCATGATAATTCTTGATGGTGCGCAACGCGGGAGTATTGCGCATTTGGCGTAATTCATCGAACACGGCATCGAAGGCGGTGGCGGTGCTGCTGGCGGCATATTGCGGATACATTGGCACGATTAAAATCCGCTGGCAATTTTGCTCCTTAAGCTTGCGCAGCATGCTGGGAATGGAAGGGTTGCCATAGCGCATCGCGTAGTCCACCACAAATGGGGCTTTGGTGCGCTCGCCGAGATAGCCTTGCAACAAAGTCGCCTGTTTGGCGGTATGGACGCGCAGTGGTGAACCTTCCTCGGACCACACCGTGGCATATTTAGCGGCAGACTTCTTCGGGCGCACATTGAGAATGACACCATTGAGAATCAGCCACCAGATGAGTTTGGGAATTTCTACAACGCGCGGATCGCTCAGAAATTCTTTCAAATAAGGGCGCACCGCATTGGCGGTGGGTGCGTCGGGTGTGCCGAGGTTGATAAGCAGGATGCCGGTTTTGACGGGGGTACCGTGCGCGAAATCGGGTTCAACTCGATAGCTCATTTGTGCGTTCCTTGGGGTTGATAAGTTTAGTTTTGAGAAAGTGCGTTACTGAGCAGCCGCGCAGTGATATCTACGATGGGAATGACGCGCTCATAATCCATGCGTTTCGGACCGATCACAGCAAGCGTACCGACTACCTGCCCATCGGCGGAATAAGGAGCGGTAATTACGCTGCACACGTCCAGCGAGGCTAACCCGGATTCGCTGCCGACAAAGATGTGGATGCCATGACCCCTGCGGCTTGCATCAAGCAAGTGCAGCAGCTCTGTTTTTTTCTCAAACAGGGTAAATAAGTCTCGCAGTCGGGGCATGTCAGTGGAAAAATCCTGTACATGCAGCAAATTGTGTTCGCCGCTGATGACGTAATCCTCCGATTTTTTTTCTTCGGCGGCGTCGCCCGCTGCCAAGACCGCAGCCATCAGCGCGTTCATGTCTTGATGAAGTTGCTGTAACTCGTCACGCAGCCGATCGCGAATTTGCGAAAAACTGCAGCCGATGTAATGCTGGTTAATAAAATTCCCTGCCTCAGCGAGTTGCGATTGTGAGTAATCACGCGCTAATAGCAATACACGATTTTCAACTTCGCCGTCCGGCATGACAATGATCAGTAACACACGCTTTTCGCCCAGGCGCAGGAATTCGATCTGGCGTACCGTGATTGCACTGCGTTTTGCCGTTGCTACAACGCCTGTGAATTGGGTCAGGTCTGAGAGTATGGCCGATGCTTGCGCGATAAGACGTGATGGATTGCTTGGCTGCAGTTGATGTTCCAACTGCAGCACATGCGCGTTTTCCAGTGGTTTGGTGACCAGCATGGTGTCAATGAACAATCGATACGCCAATCCGGTCGGGATACGCCCCGCCGAGGTGTGCGGGCTGCTGACCAAGCCGATCTCTTCCAGATCGGCCATTACATTGCGGATGGTTGCCGAGCTGACCTCCAGGCCGGAGTATTGCTGCAGCGCGCGTGACCCGACCGGTTGGCCATCACTGATGTAGCGTTCCACCAAAGTTTTGAGCAGGATTTGTGCGCGTTCATTGAGCATGGAGCAGATTCTATCATTGCGGATATGATCGTGAACCAGCAAAGTGGCGCTTGGGTCATGATTGACAATGAATCAGGGCAGGTGAGCCAAAGTGGGTTACCGGATTGGAATGGCCTGCTGAAGCAATCCCCGTCAGTTGCCTAACGGCATTGCATAGGATGCTATGTGCCTCTGGGATTTTTGCGTCGCTCCATGCGTCGTATCGCAATGACCTGAGGCTTCTGATTAAAATAACTTCCCCATTCCTCCTGTTCTTCGGCAGGAAGTCGGCTCTTATCCGCATCGGCGAGAACGATTGGATGCATGCCCAGCTTGCTAAATTCATCGCTTACTGTCAGTACAGAGGTGAATACCGCCCAATACTTCGAGGTAAAATGGAGTTGATCGTTGATGGCGGCAACCAGGTAGCGTGCCATATCCAAATTTTCGACCGTAAAATTATCTATCTCGATAATATTTCCACGCTCGACCGGTGTGCCGCCGTGTTCCGAAAGCATCACCTCTATGGGTTGATTCAGAAAACTTTCTAGATGTAATTTCTCAAACGAGGCACTGCGCAAGCCACATGCCGCGATTAACTGGTCGTTCTGATCGCGTAGGCTCATGAGATAGAGATTAAGGTGCTTTATTCTTTCGCCAGAGTTCTGATGTAAACCATAGTTGCGATGAAAAATATCGCTGATGAAGTGTACCAGTTCGATGCGATCAGCCGAGTCTGGCTTGGAAAAGCGCACGGTGAAAGGGCGTTCCGCCCTGCCTAAGAGTGAGCTGGCGGTTGTTTGGGTCATCATACTGTGTACTCAGGGAGCTTAATCAGATTAAAAAATACAATTTATATTTGCATTCTACTCCTCTAAAAGGCATCTTTGCCAGTGGGTTTGGCTTTAGCTTGATACCTGATCTGCACCGGGGTTACATCTGACGTAGGGCAAGTACAACTTTGTCATTGCAGGAGCGATGTGGTTTAATCACGCTCATGAAATTCCCTTTTCAAAACATCGCCCTGATCGGCAAGCACAAGGCTCCAGAAATTGCCGGGCCATTGTCCCAATTGGCGGCGTTTCTGGCTACCAAAGGTTTGACTGTGGTGGTGGATAATGTGACTGCCGAGCATCTTAAAGGTAGTCCATTTAAGGCAATGAACCTGGACGAAATTGCCAGTTCAATGGATTTGGCTATTGTGCTCGGCGGCGACGGCACCATGCTGAACATTGCGCGCACCTTGTCTCCCTGCCATGTTCCACTGGTGGGGGTGAACCAGGGGCGGCTCGGTTTCCTTACTGATCTGACATTGGATAACATGCAGGAGAGTATTGCTGAGATGCTTGAAGGCAGGTTTGTCATCGAGCAGCGCCTGCTACTTTCTACGCGCGTGCTGCGCAACGATGCCGAAGTGTTCAACGGCTTGGCTTTCAACGAGGTGGTGGTGCATCGCAACAATATCAGCAGCATGATCGAGTTCGAAGTGCGGGTGGATGGAGAATATCTCTACAATCAGCGTGCCGATGGTTTGATCGTTGCGACGCCCACAGGTTCTACGGCCTATGCAATGTCGGCCGGCGGTCCGATACTTCATCCCAGCCTTGATGTGATCGAGCTGGTTCCGATATGTCCGCACACGCTGAGCAATCGACCTATCGTGGTAAAGAGCTCGTCGTTGCTGGAAATCCTGACGCACCACACCGGTGATATACGCGTGCGCTTCGACAGCCACACCAGTTTTGATTTGCAGTTGCATGACAAGATCATCGTCACACGCCATCCTGATCCCGCCTGCTTGCTCCATCCGGTGGGGCACAGCTATTACCACACGCTGCGCGAAAAACTGCTCTGGAGCCAGACCTTGTAAATGTTGAAGTTTCCAGATCAATGCTTAAATTTTCGAATCAACGCTGAAGTTGCCAGATAAATGCTGAAGTTTTTGGCTATTCGTGATTTCGTCATCGTCTCTTCGCTCGAACTTAATTTTTCTGCGGGCTTTACTGCACTGACTGGCGAGACCGGCGCAGGAAAATCCATCCTGATTGACGCGTTATCACTTGCACTTGGCGAGCGCAGCGATGCGTCGATGGTACGCATTGGTTGTGAGCACGCCGAGATCTCCGCTGAATTCGATATCACTGCGATGTTACATTTTCAGGCCTGGTTGCACGAGCAGGAATTGGAAGGCGATCAGGGCGTGTGTTTGCTGCGCCGTGTGCTGGATGCCGGTGGGCGTTCGCGCGGGTTCATCAATGGACGCAGCGCGACCTTGCAGCAGCTGCGCGAGGCAGGTGATCAGTTGCTCGATATACACGGCCAGCATGCCCATCAATCGCTGTTGCGTCCCGACACGCAGCGCGTGTTGTTGGATGGCTATGCAGGCATCACGGCGGATGCAGAAAAAGTCGCCGATCTATATCGTGAATGGCAGCTGTTGCGTCGTCGTCGCGTCAGCCTCAGCGAGAATGTCGAAGCGGTGGCCGCCGAGCGCGAGTTGTTGCAATATCAGCGCAACGAGATCGAGAGCCTGGGCTTCAATGCGGCAGATTGGAAAACCCTGCAGGAAGACTATGCCCGCCTGGCTCATGCGGCGAGTCTGTTGGACACGGCCGTATTTGGTATTGAAACTCTGAGCGAAGCGGAAGGCGCATGCCTGTCGCAGCTCAATGCACTGATGGTGCGTTTGCGCGAGGGTTTGACGCATGATGCAAGTCTCGGCGAAACGCTGCACATGCTGGAAAGCGCGCAGGCTGAGATACAGGAGGCGGTCTATGCCTTGCGGCATTATCAGCAGCGTTTGGAGATCGACCCACAGCGACTGCGCGAACAGGAGCAGCGTATCCAGAGCGTGATGGATGCCGCGCGCAAATATCGCGTCGCACCGGAGTATTTAGATGAAGCGTTGCAGCGTATCATTGCGCGCCTGGCAGAGTTGGGCGGTGATGCCGATCTTGCCGAATTGGAGCGGCAGGAAAAATCCAAGCAGCAAAGTTTTGTCGCAGAGGCACAGAAATTGACGGCGGCGCGCAAAAAAGCTGCCGCCAAGCTGGCGCGTGAGATTACTGCGGCGATGCAAACATTGGCGATGCAGGGCGGCAGCTTTGCGGTCGCGTTGTTGCCGCTGTCCGAGGGTAATGCGTGTGGTTTGGAGGCGGTAGAGTTTCAAGTCGCCGCCAACCCCGGCGTGCCTGCACGCAGTCTGGCAAAGGTCGCATCGGGTGGCGAGCTGTCGCGCATCAGTCTGGCGATTCAAGTCGCCACCTCACAAGTCGCTAACGTACCGACACTGATTTTTGATGAAGTGGACAGCGGCATCGGCGGGCGCGTGGCAGAAATCGTCGGACAGTTACTTAAAAAATTGGGTAAGGATTATCAGGTGTTATGCGTAACACATTTGCCGCAAGTTGCAGCAAAGGCTGATCATCAGTGGCGCGTGAGCAAGGCGGTGGAAGAGGAGGTTACACTAAGCCACATCACCGTTTTGAGGGATGCGCAGCGTGTGGAAGAGATCGCGCGCATGCTCGGTGGGGTGAAGATCACCGAGACTACACGCAAACACGCTGCCGAAATGTTGAGTGCGGCATCTTGAGGTATCATGCTGCGGCTTAAAATAATGGAAATATAATGATTACGACGATGCGTGCCATATTGATTCTGTTTTGCATACTGCTGGCTTCTTGCGGCGGATATACCGGGCCTCTGTCGCCATACAAGATGGACATCCGTCAGGGAAATTTCGTGACAGTGGAGATGCGCGAAAAGTTGAAGCCTGGAATGTCCAGGCAACAAGTTCGTTATGTGCTGGGTACGCCAATGATTAGCGATGTTTTTCACGGCAATCGCTGGGATTATGTGTATCGTCTAGAGCAGGGCAATAAACTGGTTGATGAGCAGCGCTTGACGCTATATTTCGACGGCGATAATTTAGTGCGCATGTTTGATAGCAGCCAGCCTGATGGGATTGCGCCAACGAAAGTAGAAGTACAGTAAGGGAGTAAAACATGGGGAAAACCAAAATCGCCATCGCGGGTAGCGGCGGGCGCATGGGGAGAGTCTTGCTGGAGTCCGTGTTCCAGTCGGATGATCTGGTGCTGCATGCTGCGCTGGAACACAGCGGCAGTGCGTTATTGGGTCGCGATGCCGGAGAACAGTTTGGTACCGCTTGCGGTGTAAAAACCAGTGCCGATGTGAAATCCGCATTGCAGGGTGCGGAAGTGTTGATCGACTTTACCCGTCCCGAAGGCACGCTGCATCATATAGAAATTTGCCGTAAGCTCGGCGTGAACATGGTGATTGGCACCACCGGCTTAACCGTGCAGCAAAAAGCGCAACTCGGCGCGGCGGCGCAGGATATTGGCATCGTGTTTGCACCCAATATGAGTGTCGGCGTAAACCTGGTGTTCAAGCTACTCGAAACCGCATCGCGCGTACTGGCGCAAGGTTACGACATCGAAATCATAGAGGCACATCATCGCCACAAAGTGGATGCGCCGTCCGGCACCGCGCTGGGTATGGGCGAAGTCGTGGCGCGAACACTGGGACGTGATTTATCTACCTGCGCCATATATGGCCGTGAAGGTGTTACCGGCGAGCGTGATCCCTCCACCATCGGCTTCGCTACCGTGCGCGGCGGCGACATCGTTGGCGACCATACTGTGTTGTTTGCGGGCACCGGCGAGCGCATCGAAATCACTCACAAAGCCAGCAGCCGAGCAACTTTCGCGCTGGGTGCGCTGCGTGCGGCACGCTTTCTTAAGGAAAATCCCGCAGGGTTGTATGACATGCAGAATGTGCTCGGGCTTAAATAAGTTAACCCCTCCCGGCTTCCCCTTGCTCCCGCGAGGGGTACGCCGGTGGGTACCCCGCTACTGTATCCCGACGCCTAGTGCAAATTCGCACCGACAATTTTGATTTCACTATGGACTGGAAAATACTCGCGACCGTTTTCATCTCTGTCTTCATCGCCGAAATGGGCGACAAGACCCAGCTCGCCACCATGCTGTTCGCCGCCGATAAAGAGGTAAGCAAATGGACGATTTTCCTCGGCGCATCGCTGGCATTGATCGCCGCCTCCGGCATCGGCGTGCTGCTTGGAGGCGCGCTGTCCAACTACGTTAACGAAAAGCACCTGCACTACGCAGCCGGGGCAGGCTTCGTCATCATAGGTTTGTGGACGTTGTGGAAGGCTTGAAACATTTCCCCTTCTGAGGTAATACATGTTCGAACAAGCCTTCAAAAATATCGATGACGCCCTCAGGAAAGAAGCGGGCTGCACCACCGAGCTGGACTACACCGAGCAGACCTCGTGGCTGCTGTTCCTGAAATACCTCGACGCGCTGGAACATCAGAAGGCGATGGAGGCCGGGCTGGAGGGAAGAAAATATTCATACGTGCTCGACCCGCCCTACCGCTGGGAGAGCTGGGCCTCGCCCAAAGACAAGCACGGCAAGCTCGACCACAATGCCGCACAGACCGGCCCCGACCTTGCCGACTTCGTCAACCTGAAGCTGTTCCCCTACCTGCACGGCTTCAAGCAGAAGGCGACCGGCCCGGACACCATCGAATACAAGATCGGCCAGATCTTCGGCGAGATCAAGAACAAGATACACAGCGGCTACATCCTGCGCGACATCATCGACCACATCGACGAACTGCGCTTCGGCTCGCAGGCCGAGAAGCACGAGCTCTCGCACCTGTACGAAGCCAAGATCAAGAACATGGGCAACGCCGGGCGCAACGGCGGCGAATACTACACCCCGCGCCCGCTGATCCGCGCGATGGTGCAGGTGGTTCATCCGCAGATCGGCGAGCGCATCTACGACGGCGCGTGCGGTTCGGCGGGCTTTTTGTGCGAGTCCTACGACTACCTGCGCCCGCAGGCAAAAAAAGCGGCAGACCTCAAGACTTTGCAGGAGTCCACCTTCTGGGGCATCGAAAAGAAAAGCCTCGCCTATGTTATCGCGATCATGAACATGATCCTGCATGGCATCGAGACGCCGAACATCGTCCATGCCAACACGCTGGCGCTGAACCTCAACGACGTGCAGGACAAAGACCGCTTCGACGTGATCCTTGCCAATCCGCCGTTCGGCGGCAAGGAACGCAAGGAAGTGCAGCAGAATTTCACTATCAAGACCGGCGAGACAGCCTTCCTGTTCTTGCAGCACTTCATCAAGATGCTCAAGGCCGGAGGCCGCGCGGGCGTGGTCATCAAGAACACTTTCCTCTCCAACACCGACAACGCCTCGGTGAGTTTGCGCAAATTATTGCTGGAGTCCTGCAACCTGCACACCGTGCTGGATTGCCCGGGCGGCACGTTCCAGGGCGCGGGCGTAAAAACCGTGGTGCTGTTCTTCGAAAAAGGCGCACCGACGCGCAACACCTGGTATTACCAGCTCGATCCCGGCAGGAGTCTGGGCAAGACCAACCCGCTCAACGATGCCGACCTCGCCGAGTTCATCGAATTGCAGAAAACTTTTGCCGACTCGCCCAGGAGCTGGAGTGTGGATGCCGCGAGTATTGATCCCGCGACTTACGATTTGTCGGTGAAAAATCCCGATGGCGGCGAAGCCGTGGTGCATCGCAGCCCGCAGGACATCATGGACGAGATCGCCGCACTGGATGCGCAGAGTGCGGAGGTACTGGGAAACATCAGGGCACTGCTATGAAGACAGGGTGGCAGACGACAACGCTTGGTGCTGTTGCTCAGATAGGTGCTGGCAATTCAGCACCGCAAAAGGATGAATTGTTTACCGATGGAACCCACCCGTTTTTCCGAACATCCGATGCTGGTCGGGTTCGATTCGGAGACATGTTCGAGTCGAGCGACTACCTGAATGATGAGGGAATAAAAGGGCTGCGCAGCTTTCCGAAAGGCACGATTCTTTTTCCGAAAAGTGGTGCATCAACATTTTTGAATCACCGAGTCATGCTTGGTGTGGAAGGCTTCGTCTCCAGCCACTTGGCAACTGTTGTCGGTGATGAGGAAAAGGTTGATCGGAGATTTCTTTTGTATTTTTTGACTACGGTTGAAGCTCAAGACCTGATTCAAGATCACGCATACCCATCACTCAACTTGCCTGCTATTGCAGGGATACCTGTTCATCTTCCTTCGCTCCCCGAACAGCAGCGCATCGTCGGCATTCTCGACGAAGCGTTTGACGGCATCGCCACCGCCAAAGCCAACGCCGAAAAGAACCTGCAAAATGCCCGCGCCCTGTTCGAAAGCCATCTGCAATCCGTCTTCACCCAGCGCGGTGAAGGGTGGGTTGAGAAAAAGTTGAGCGATGTGTGTGCGATTACCTCAACTCTTGTTGATCCGCGCAAAGCTGAGTTTCGCGATCTGACCCACGTCGGAGCAGGAAATATCGAGTCACAGACTGGCGTATTCGATGAACTCAAAACTGCGCGGGAAGAAGGGCTGATTTCCGGCAAATTCCTTTTCGACGAATCAATGGTTCTTTACAGCAAGATTCGTCCTTACCTCATGAAGGTGGCGCGGCCTAATTTCAACGGTTTGTGCAGTGCCGACATGTATCCGCTTGCGCCGTTGCCAAACGAGATTACTCGTGACTACCTGTTCCATTTGTTACTGAGCAAGCCCTTTACCGACTATGCGATTCAAGGCTCTGCTCGTGCAGGAATGCCGAAGGTTAATCGAGAGCATCTTTTCGAATTTCGTGTGTGGCTGCCAAATGTGAAGAAGCAAACGGAATTAGCCAAAAATCTCGACGCTCTTCACGAAGAAACCCAACGCCTCGAATCCCTCTACCAGCGCAAGCTCACCGCCCTGGACGAGATGAAGAAGTCGCTGCTGCATCAGGCGTTCAGCGGAGCGCTGTAGCGGCCTTGCTTGCTCGGATATAATGACCCGCATGGAACGCATTCAGTCTATCAATCCGGATCGTATCGCTTGGTGTTGTGCCGATCTCGGCATTACGCCGGATGTGCTTGCGTCTACGTTAGGCATTGCAGCAGCCACCATGGAGCATGCTATGGCGGGTGAAGGCATGACCTTCAATCAGTTGCGCAAGGTCGCCGATCATTTCGGCAGGGGCATCCTGTTCTTCCTTGAAGAGGGGCCGGTGGATGAAGCGCAGGTGCATTCGCCGCAGTTCCGCACGCTTGCCAACCAGAAACCGGAGTTGTCCGCCAAGCTTAAGGCGCTGATCGAGCGGGTGGAAAAGCAGCGCGAAGTGTATTTGAGTTTGCGCGAAGACCTCGATGATGCCGACCGGCCACATTTCAATCCACCAGTTTTGCCCAACGATAATCTGCGAGAAGCTGCGCGCATTGCTCGGCAATGGCTCGGGCTGAATGAGCATAACGATTTTGATTCTTACCGCGAAGCGTTGGAGTCCCGTGGCGTGCTGGTGTTTCGCAGCAACGGTTATAACGGAAAGTGGCAGATCGCCAAAGAGAACCCGATTCTTGGTTTCTCCCTGTACGACGCGGCTTGCCCAGTAATCGTCGTCAAGAAGCAGGTCTGGGAAACCCGGCAGTCGTTTACCCTCATGCATGAGTTGGGGCACTTGCTGTTGCACAAGACCAGCTCGATTGATGATGAACGCGATCTGCAATCTCATCGAGGGCATGAGCGCGAGGCCAATGCTTTTGCCGGATACCTGCTGGTACCTGATGCTTTTCTGGCAAGCATCAGTGATGCAGAGCGGCCAGGCGATGTATCCGAATACGATTACTGGCTTGAACGTCAGCGCAAGGCATGGGGTGTGAGTGGCGAAGTGATTTTGCTTCGCTTGCTGGATACCGGGCGCTTGCCACAAGATCGATACGATGCCTATCGGACATGGGCGGAGCAATTGGTAGTTGTGCTAAGCGAGAGCGGCAATCGCGAGTGGCGTCACCGTGAGCCTCGACATATTTTCGGCGACACGTTTG
>JBAQWL010000052.1:0-4870 GCA_049298895.1 Gallionella sp. | reverse complement strand
GGCCGGAGAGCTGTGCCAGCTTTTCGCCCAATGTCTTCAGCGCGGGAGCGAATTCCTTGAAGCTCTCCGTCGCGGAGGCGGGCATACGGCCTTCCTTCTTGAATACCAGCCGCAGGTCGCGCGAGGTCTTGTCCAGCTCGTCGCAGGCCTTGGGCAGCGGCGCGAAATCCTTGGCACCCGCCGCCGCCTCGATGCGCGTGTCGCGCGCCAGATCCAGCAGCAGTGTGGTAGACAGTGTCTCACCGAAAAACAGGCTGGCGGTCTCAGGCAGCTGGTGTGCTTCGTCGAAGATCACCGTGTTGCAGGCCGGCAGCAGCTCCGCCACGCCCTCGTCGCGCAGCATCACGTCGGCAAAGAACAGATGATGGTTCACCACCACGATGTCCGCTTTCATCGCATCAGAGCGCGCCTTGAGCACGAAACATTCCTTGTGGTTGGGACATTCCTGGCCGAGACAATTGTCGCGCGTCGAAGTGACGTGCATCCAGATCGGCGCGTTTTCCGGCACATCCGCCAAGCCGCTCTTGTCGCCGCTTTGCGATACCTTGGCGTATTTCTTGATCTTGGCCAAGTGCCTTGTGTCCTCGCGCGTCGCGAAGCGGCCGTCACTCAGCGCGCGCTCCAGATGATAGTGGCACACATAGTTGGCGCGCCCCTTGAGCAACGCCACCGATACCGGCGCCTTCAGTGCATCGCGTACCATGGGAAGGTCCTTCTGGAACAACTGGTCCTGCAGATTCTTGGTGCCGGTTGAGATGATCACCTTGCCGCCCGCGAGCAACGCAGGCACCAGATAGGCGAAGGTCTTGCCGGTGCCGGTGCCTGCCTCGACCACCAAGATAGCGTTGTCGCGTATCGCCTCGGCCACCGCCAACGCCATCTCGCGTTGCTGCGTGCGTGGACGGAAAGCCTCGACTTCAGTGGCAAGCGGGCTTTGTTCGGAGAAAAATCGTTCGACTTCGGCGGACACGATGGGGGGGTGAAAATTATCCAGGCTAAATGTGATATGGTTATCTGCTGAAAGCAGCGTTATAGTACGAGAACGGAATCAATTTTACGCGAGGCCGTTTGGGAAGGGTGAAGATTTCGAGCTCAGTCTCATGCTGAAAATATATAGCCTGACCCCTTTGGTTCTAGCATCAAATGTAATTTTGGACGTAATCTGGCATTATCCAAACCCAAAATCACGGAAGTCAATTATTTAAGGTATCGAACAGATATGGATGAAAGGCTACTCAGAATATTAGGCGGGGAAGAGAAATTTTATCCTTTTGAGCTTGAGGATAAATATCCACGGATTTTTTCCAAAATCATGACGCTTTGGGATAAGCCCGAGATGAGCGGCTATTTTATGGAATTGATCGTTCCTGCGCGGCAAGGCCGCGCTGGCTTTTCTCCCGATATCGCGGCTGAAATTATGCGCTTGAGTCTGGTGCATGCCAGCTCCCACGCGCCTGGCAAGGTGAGTGATATTTGGGAAATATCCACGGATAAATTTGCCATCTTTAAACCACCAGTCTCTATCGAAAATGCGAGTGCATGGAAACCTCTTCCTGCTTCAACAGCTAAGGCATTACAAAAACTTGGCATCACCTGTTCCGCCAGGGGCTTTCATCAAGCGACAGAAGCGGGTAATCGCCATGCAGTAGCTTTATTTCTTGAGGCCCGTGTCAACACCGAAATCACTAATGAAAGTGGCTGGACCCCACTGATGATGGCCGTTTTCAATGGGCACGATGAAGTTATAGGCCTTCTGATTAGACATCAGGCGGACGTGCATGCCTGCGATTTGTTCGGCAATACCGCCTTGCATTGTGCTGCAGAAGCCGGACGAACATCCAGTGCAAAATTACTCATCGAAAATGGTGCTGAGATTGACGCGAGAAACAATTACGGTTTTACACCCTTGTTACAAGCTGCTACACGCCGCCACTTGGGAGTCGTGCTGCAATTAATTGATAGTGGCGCAAATCTAAATTCAGTCACATGTGACGGTTGGACTGCTCTACACAAAGCTGCCGCGGTCGGTTATATCGAAATCGTCAGAACACTATTGCACCACGGTGCCGATTCGAGCATGAAAAATTTCGACGGTGATACGCCACTTACACTGGCCACGAAAAATAATCAGCAGGCTGCTATAAAAATACTCATGTCAGACTCTAACAAACGACAACCCAACCCAAGCGTTACGTAATCAGTAAAAGTTAATAGGATCCGCCATCACCCATCTGTGCGAACTGAAGGAGGAATGAAAATGTTGCGTTCTGTGCTTAACCCATTCTTTATATTGATGCCCGGTGTGATGCTGGTCACCGCATGTGCCACGACACAGCTCAATTCGGCCTGGAAAGACCCGGCATACCAGACCCGTCCGGCCAAAATCATGGTCATCGGAATGGCCAAAAATCCGCTCAACCGCAGACTGTTCGAGGATGAGTTCGTCGCGCAACTCAAGGCGCGTGGTACCGAAGCGATCGCTAGCTATACCGTTCTTCCCGACAAGCAGCAGGATAACCAGAAGGCCATCGCGGCCAAGGTGAAAGAGAGGGGAGCCGATACGGTGCTCGTAACCAGGCTGGTGAGCAAAAAGACCGTGCAAATATATGTGCCGGGGACGGCTTATTATCCTCCGCCTTATTACGGGACCTGGCCGGACTATTACGGCTACGGATACCGTTACATGTACTCGCCGGGCTATATCACCGAGGACGAATATGCTGTGATCGAAACCAACCTGTATGAAACCCTGCATGACAAACTGGTTTGGGCGGCTTCGTCCGAAACCGTGATGAGCGGTTCGGATCAGAACCTGATCAAGTCCTACATCGGCATCATGGTGAACACGATGGCTGGGCATGGATTGTTGGGCAGGTGAACTGTCGCCAGCTAGTGCAATAAGCAGTGGTTATTTTCCACTGTGACCCCTTGAATTATAGGCAGGCATGGCAAAGGCAAAAACGATTTATTCCTGCAACGAGTGCGGCGGGCAGACTCCTAAGTGGCAGGGACAGTGCCCGCATTGCATGGAGTGGAACACGCTAATCGAATCAGTAGCAGAGCATGTTGTCAAAGGGGGTAACCGGTTCAGCGCGCTGGCAGCATCGGGCCGTGTGCAGATGCTCTCCGAAGTGGAGGCCGCCGAAGTGCCGCGCACGCCCACCGGTATCGAGGAATTCGACCGCGTGCTCGGCGGCGGATTGGTGCAGGGCGCAGTGGTACTGATCGGCGGTGACCCTGGCATCGGCAAATCCACCTTGTTGCTGCAAGTGCTGGCGCACTTGTCCAGACAACAAAATACTTTGTATGTCAGCGGCGAGGAGTCGGCGCAGCAGATCGCGCTGCGCGCCAAACGATTGTCGCTGGATGCGCGCAGTTTGCGGCTGTTGCCTGAGATCCAGCTGGAAAGGATCCAGGCAGCTATAGCACAGGACAAGCCTGAAGTGGTGGTGATCGATTCCATCCAAACGGTTTACTCAGAGCAATTGACTTCCGCACCCGGCTCGGTGGCGCAGGTGCGCGAATGCGCCGCACAGCTCACGCGCATCGCCAAGAGCCAGAACATCACTATCATACTGGTCGGTCACGTCACCAAGGAAGGTGCGCTGGCCGGACCACGCGTTCTGGAACACATCGTCGACACGGTACTGTATTTCGAGGGTGACACCCATTCCAGTTTCCGATTGATCCGCGCATTCAAGAACCGCTTCGGTGCGGTGAACGAACTCGGCGTGTTCGCGATGACCGAAAAGGGCTTGCGCGAAGTAAGCAATCCTTCTGCTTTATTCCTGTCGCAACACGGATTACAGGTCGCCGGTTCCTGCGTGATGGTGACGCAGGAAGGCACGCGTCCGTTGCTGGTTGAGATACAGGCGCTGCTCGATGAAGCGCATTCGCCGAATGTGCGGAGGTTGTCGCTGGGCCTGGAGCAGAACCGTCTGGCGATGTTGCTGGCGGTCTTGCATCGCCACGCGGGTATTGCTTGCTACGATCAGGATGTGTTCATTAACGCGGTGGGCGGGGTCAAGATCTCCGAGCCGGGTGCCGACCTCGCAGTGATTCTCGCGATGGTGTCCAGCTTGCGTAACAAGCCGCTGCCGGAAAAGCTGGTGGTGTTCGGCGAAGTCGGTCTCGCCGGTGAAGTGCGCCCGGTGCAGCGCGGCCAGGAACGTCTGCGCGAAGCCGCCAAACTAGGATTCACGCAAGCAATCATTCCCAAAGCCAACGCGCCCAAGCAAAAGATTTCGGGTATGGAGATCATCGCGGTGGAACGCGTGGAAGAAGCAGTCGATCGGGTGCGGTGATGTGGTCTTGTTGTGCTGTTCGTTGCATCGCGTTAAAGTGCGGCCACGACACGGTGCGGCGGAGCCGGCGGGTGCGGGAGTGGCCGCATCGCACCTCCTCCCGCAAACGGCTGGCTGCGCCATAACCAGCGACTTGGCGAGCGTTGTTGGCTCGCCTAGTCGAATGGCTAGTAGTTCTACCAGTAACGTGTCGGAGGTGCGGCAGCAAAGAAAATATAATTCCGGAGAGCATCAGATCATGGCGTTAACCATATTGGCAGCACTGGCGATTTTCATTCTGCTCGCATTTTTCCACGCCTCCATTACTGGTTGGACACTGGCGATCATGGTGATCATTCCTGTGATCGCGATTCAGGCGAGTTTCTCGGATACGGTGTTGCTGGGAATTGCTGTCGTGATGTCGTTGTTCATCATATTGTTCGGGGTTCCTTTTTTTCGCCGCAATCTGGTTAGCGGTACTGCACTTAATATCTTCCGTAAAATTTTGCCGCAGATATCAGCCACCGAACAGGAGGCGATCGATGCCGGCACAGTGTGGTGGGACGGCGAATTGTTCAGTGGCAACC
>JBAQWL010000051.1:0-5833 GCA_049298895.1 Gallionella sp. | reverse complement strand
TTGGTTCGCCGAGTTGCCCGCAATGCCTGCAACAATTGGCATCAAAGTAGCCAGCGCGACAAATTTCTCAATCGTTCCTTCGAAGGCTCCGATTACACGAGAAGCAAAAAATGCTGTGCAAAGATTCAGTGACAGCCACATCCAGCGGTTCTGGGCACTTTTCCATACTGAAGCGAAAATATCCTCCTCTTCGCGCAGACCGGCCTGGTTAAGCAAATCGTTTTCTGATTCCTCACGGATGAAATCCAGTACCACGTTAACTGTCACGCGCCCGAATAACTTGCCATCTTCGTCAACAACGGGCGCGGAAACCAAATCGTAGCGCTCGAATGCCTGGGCAGCATGGCCAGCTTTATCATCGGGGTGCAGTTGAATGATGTCTGTCAGCATCAGGTTTCCTACGATCACTTCCGGTTCGTTAACTACGATGAGATTGATCGGAAGCACACCCTTGAAACGATCATCGCGATCCACCACGAACACTTGGTCAGTGTGGTCCGGCAGTTCATCAAAACGTCGCAGGTAGCGAGACACCACTTCCAAGGTCACATCGTCGCGCACGTGCACCACGCTGAAATCCATCAGCGCACCTACTGAGTCTTCAGGGTAGGACATCGCTGCGCGTAGCTGCTCGCGCTCTTCTATTGGAAGTGACATAAATATGTCACGAATAACTTGCTGAGGTAGGTCGTGTGCAAGGTCAGCGATCTCATCAGTGTCCAGATGTTCGGTCGCTGCATGCAATTCCTCGCGGCTCATCGCTGCAATCAGCGAATCACGCACTGCATCAGAAACTTCGATCAGGATATCGCCATCACGCACAGAATTGACCAGATCCCACACTACCAATCGCTCATCAATTGGCAGGGCTTCGAGGATGTAGGCGATATCTGCAGGGTGCAGGCTATCCAGCTTGTTTCGTAGTTCAGTGATGTGTTGTTTGTTTGCCAGTGTGTCGGGTAGGGCTTGGTGCTCGCCGGGTGATAGCCCCTGCTGATGATCGGGATCTAGCAACAAGGCGTGCTTGTGCAACAGAGATTCCACCTGCTTGAGGTGATCCTGCACATTTTCGGTGTAGTGATGTTCTATATTTGTATCGGTCATGGCATGCACCCTGGAAATTGCGTGCCATTGTAAAGAAATCGTCGCGCGAATGCTTAGGGAATTTCCATATTGTCCATGCGATCGAGAATGAGGTCAGTCTTGCGCATTAGCCCTGGCGCTGTACGGTGGGTATCGTAGTAGCGTGGATTGGGCACCATTGCAGCAAGTTTGGCGGCCTGCCCTGCCGAAAGCTGTGCCGCATTAACCATGAAATAATGCCGCGCGGCCGCTTCTGCACCGAACACTCCATTGCCCCATTCAATAACGTTCAAATATATTTCGAAGATGCGTCGCTTATCCATCACCGTTTCCAGCATCACTGTGATCGCTGCCTCTTCCAGCTTGCGCCAAGGAGTGCGCCTGGTGGAGAGAAACAAATTCTTTGCGAGCTGCTGGCTGATAGTGGAACCGCCCGCGACAATTTTGCCCCTCCTAAGGTTTTTCTCATAAGCCTTCTGGATGCCTTCCCAGTCAAATCCTTCATGGTCCACGAACCTGGCGTCTTCCGCGGCAATCAGCGCGCGCTTGAGGTTGCTGGAAATATTTTTGTAAGCGACCCACTTGTGGCGGAGTTCGGCATCCGGGTTCTTGTCCTGCATGATCTCCAGACGGGTTTCCATAAACGCGCTGGCGGAGGGATTGAATTTCACCCACCAGCAGATGTGCGCGAACAGCCAGACTTGGTACAGAACCAACAGGGCGAAAAATATTGTCACGCTGCGCCAAGCCCAGCGCAATAGCCAATTTTTGATTTTCCTCATTGTTGCTTGCAGAGCGCAGCGATGACTGGCGCGGTCTCGGGACGCACCCCGCGCCAAATATAGAAAGATTCGGCGGCTTGCTCGACCAACATGCCGAGGCCATCGGAAACCACAGATGCGCCGTGTTCGCGCGCGAATTTCATAAACGGCGTTACGCGCCCGTACATCATGTCGTAGGCGAGCGAACCGGGTGCGAAGATAGTCGACGGAAGGGGAAGCTCACTATCAGTGAGCCCGGCAGAGGTGGCGTTGATAACGACATCGAATTGTTCGTTTCCAAGTTCGCCAAATTCGACAGGTTTAATGGAAAAAAGCCGGAATTTCTCATGCTGTGTGATCGTTTTCTTGAGGCTTTCAGCCTTTCCCAAGGTTCGGTTGTAAATTACCAATGGTGATTGAGACGTCTCTAACAGTGGATGTAGGACTCCAGCTGCTGCGCCACCCGCACCAATTAACAATATCCGTTTTCCCTTAAGTGGGATTTTGAGGTTCTTCTCAATATCGTTAACCAAACCTATGCCATCTGTGTTGTAACCGCCTATCTTGTTATTTTGGAATAGAAGGGTATTGACAGCATCAGCCTCATGGCCGGATCCCAACGCATTCATTACCTCGAAACCAATGCTGCCCGCAATTTTGAATGCTTCAAATTTGAACGGTACCGTGATATTGCAGCCTTTGTAGCCCTCTTTGCGCAGCCGTTCAACGGTTACGGCAAAACTATTCAGCGGCGCGAGGATAGCTTCATAGCTGATGTCCTGCGCTGTCTGTTTGGCGAACATCCTGTGAATCTGCGGCGATTTGCTGTGGGCGATGGGGTTGCCGATGACGGCGTAGCGGTCAGTCATTTTGGGGTGCGCTTAAATTTCAATGCGCGTATTGTAAAGAAATTCAGCTAATCTTAAGTGCATTTACTGTCTAATAGAGCAGTAAGGCCATCAGTTTCCATTGGCCATTCCGAGCAGATAGGGCAGGTAATTGCAGTGTGCTATGAAAATTTCAAGCAGAGACAAGCGATGCGATTATTTATTCTTTTCGATGGTCACTCGATTGACAAAGGTGATGCTGGCGAAAGTTCGGTTCAAAGCCTTGCTATCGAAGTCGTTCATGGTTGAGCCGTTGTCAAACCGAATGGCATCACCTTTTTTTACGGTGATTGTTGGCGCGGCAAGCCAGCGCGTTTGATTGTCCTGCTTGACCTCAAGATAAGTGAACTGGGGAATATCGATGCTGCTGAGCACGGTGGCTTGTTGAGTCTGAATAATCTCAGGCCCATCGGAGGGTGCCAATGTTGGATCATCAGCATCAGTATTTACAAGGGGGTGTCCAGCGGGAAAAGTTGCCGAAGGTAAGTTACTGGGTGTCGGGACAAAAGGTTCCTCTGGCTTTTTGTCGCATGCGGTTAGTGAAAGCGCTATTAACGCTGTAAAGAGGGTGGCGAGTTTCATTTTATATTCTCACTTTAAAAATTAGCAAATAAGCACTTCACATTAGGACACAATTAGCCGATTTAAGTCTGGCCGAGCACATAAAACTGATTATTCATACCCAGATTCAAACGTTTGCCAAATTCCTGCGCAAAGTTGCGCATCGCTTTCGCGGCTTCCACTTCTCCAGTAGCCCGTTCAAGCGTGTCGGCCATGGATAGCAGACTTTGGTGATAAAACTGCTTCATCTCATCGACCATCATGTCTTTGGTCCATAGGTCAATGCGCAGTGTATTTTTTTCTTGTGTATCCCACAAAGAAATCATCACAGCTTTACTGGTGCTTTCCTTGGTGGTATCTGATGCACTCCAGTCTATATTCTCTGGCATATTGTTGTCGTCTAAAGTAACGATAAATTTTATTTCAGATTGCTTCATTTTAGGATAATGCCTTTGGGGTTGTGGGATGTGGAATTATCATCAATTTATGCTTTAGGGCGCAAATAATAAGCTCAAATTATCCATTGGTTGTCATTGAACTAACCGGAATAAACATAAGCGAAAAAGTCACAGCCCTGTGAGGCTACTCGCTCTCCAGCCTGTCTGATTGGGTGAACGACCAAGTGCGGGTGATGGTTAGGACATCGATGTCCTTGGTGATACTGCCGGGCAACGGGGCATATGGCGCAGCGAGTTTGACGATGCGCATCGCAGCCGCATCGAGTAAGCGGTGACCTGATGATTTGCTGACTTCTATGCTTTCCACACTGCCGTCTGCGCGTATCGAGACGCTGAGTTGCAATTTCCCGAATAGTTGCTGACGGCGCGCCTGTTCCGGATAATTCAGGTTGCCGATGCGCTCCACTTTTATCCGCCAATCCTCAATGTACTGCGCGTAGCGGTATTCTTGCGTGCGGGCACCGATGAATTTTCGGCGCGGTAGTTTTTGGTAAGCATCCCAATTCTTGTCGATCTGCGCTTCGAGCCGTGCGATTTCCAGACTCTTCTGAACCAAATTATCGCCGCTACTGGCTGCGATGACTTTCTGCTTTTTGAATTCCGGCATATCGACAGTGTGATCACTCTTCAGTCTGGTGAGCATCTGCTTCGACTCTTCCTCCAGTTCGGCGAGACGCTTGGTGAGTTGCTCGGGAGTAAACTTCTGGTCATCGCGTATCGCGGGCAGCGGGGTTTTTGCCCTGCGGTCGTCGGCAGTATTTCCCCCGCCATCCAGGTTGGATTGCGCCAGCGCATCGGCTTTTGATGGCCTGGAATTTGACTTGCTGTTGACCAAAACGACATGCAACGGTTGCATTAGATTTGTCATGCTGCTCGAATCGGGCAGCACCAGAGCAATACCGAACAACGCGAATACGTGCAACGCGACGGAGAAGGCCATTGATAAAGACAGTGACGCCATTACCGGCGACGTCGTCGCTACCAAGCGTGCGTAGATACTGGTCAGCAAGTTGCCTCCTCCAACTTTGAGACGAAGCGCGTCTGCACATTCAGGTCAAGCAAATCAATCTCACCGATTGCCAGATGCACGCGAGCATTAGCAGTCAGTTCCGGTAGTGAAGGTACACGGAAGACCAGCGGGATGTTGTCGAGCTTCACCAGATTTTCTCGCAGCACTGTGGCCTCTATCTGATCGATTTTTTCCTGCTGCAGCCAGCGCAAACACCAGTAACGCTCCATATTTCTTTGGAATTCGCCGTAGATGGCGTACATGGCGTCGAAGTCGCGCATCGTGGTAAACATCGCTGTGTCGTTCTTCGGATAAACCGCATCTTGGCCGCGCAACATCGCGATGATCTGGCGCTGGTTCACCATGTCCACGTAGCGCCGTAACGGTGAGCTGGACCACATGTATTGTGCTACTCCCAAGCCCTGGTGCGGTGCGGCGACAGTGCTCATCTTGACCTTGCCGTTGCTCTGGGTGCGATAAATGCCGACTAAACCATGCTCATCAAGTTGTTTACCCCATTCGCTGTTCACCAGGATCATCAGCTCTGAAACGACCTTGTCGATGGGTGAGCCCCGTCGACGTAGCGTGATGCTGATGCGGTCGTCCTCAATATTAAAGTTGTAATCTACTTGCTGCGTGTTGTTATCGGACGGTTTGCCGCGCAAAATCTCAAGTGTTTGTGCCAAATCCCAGAGCAGCTTCAGTTGGTTGGCATAAGGGTAATCAAGCTTGCCTGCAGCCAGCGTCTCTTCGTTAAATAGGGGTTCCAGAGTGTCATGACGCAGGTTCGCAGCAATATGTATCTGCTCGACGCGGCTCTCATAGCTCAGTATCGCCAGCGTTTTCCCATCTTCTTCGTAGTTTATTTCGATATACATCGATAGGGCCGGACAAACACGATCCGCGCACAGCGTGAAAGCCTGCACCACGTTATCCGGCAGCATGGTGATTTTGCTGCCGGGCATATACACGGTGGACAGCCGCTGCGCGGCGATCAAGTCACCCGCTGAGTCGCGCGGCAAACCCAGTGTTGGAACGGCAATATGAACCCCAATTCGCCAGTTGCCATTAGCC
>JBAQWL010000050.1:0-12694 GCA_049298895.1 Gallionella sp. | reverse complement strand
AGCAAAACCACTACCCATGGCCGCTCAGTAGTTACTTAAACAAACAGACAAATGTCGGTATCACCTGCATACCCTAAAAACATTGCCGCGCCACCATATTCGATACCATCGATGAAATCGCTTTTGTCGAAATCGAAAAGATCAACCGTCATCTGGCAGGCAATAAATTTCACTTCGGCCTCCAGACATAGACCGCGCAGCTCCTCCAGCGAGGCAACGCCTTTTTTCCGCAGCTTGGCCTTCATCATCATGGTTGCGATAGTTTCCATCCCAGGAAGCATCTGCACCATCACCGGCATCGGTACGGGCATAGGCATGGCAGGATTCGCCAACGGGCTGATTTTCACCTCAGACAAGTCTTTACGCAGCAATTGCAATCCGTAAAAGGTAAAAAATACCTGAACTTCAAAACCCAGAGCAGCGGCCGTGGAAGCCAGGATGAATGGTGGGTATGCCATATCCAGCGTGCCTTTACTGGCAATAATAGCCATTTTCTTGGTCGTCATGGCCTCTCCTTTCAGTACGGTTTTTATTTGAGGGGTGTGGCTATCTTTTCTTGAGATAGAAAATGTATTTTCCGCTCACTTCTGCTGTTGACAACAAGGTATTGCCGGTTTGATTAGCGTAAGCCTGCATATCCTTTATCGAGCCTGCATCAGTAGAAATCATCTTCAGCACTTGCCCTGTGGCCATATCAGCAAGCGTCTTTTTGGTCTTCAGGATAGGCAGTGGGCAGGACAAACCACTGGCATCAAATTCTTTATCAAATTCCATTACAATATCTCCATCAAGATCTAAAACTGTCACGGATGCCAGGTTTGAGGTTCCCTCTGTTTTTAGAATAACCGTCTGACACTTAAGCACCCAACTCAGTTGCGCGAACCCAGCTTTGGTTTTGGCATCGTTTTGCACCCCGTATTCTACATTTTTGATAAGTATTCTGGGCTTGAACTTGGTGCCAATTTTTGTAAAAACTTATTTGTACCGATATTGTCTGTCGCCAAATTTGTCCAAACACACTAATAAAGGCTGAACAAAGATGGGAGGCAATGTATCATGACGACAGTCGGGCTCACCCCCTACCCAACGCCCTACATTGACTGCTTGGGTTCTTCATAAAATGCAAACTCAATATTCGTCGCACATAACATTCTGGCCAAATTTATTGGGTCTTCACCGTAATTGATGTTCAGGTTGTTATCTTTATTGTGGCTAATCTTCGCTGTTTTCGCAGGTGGCTGTGCGAGCACCTCCGAAGCGCCAGGTGTGCCGAAGCGCGGAGGTAAAACGATTGCGGTGATGCCATTGGATAACCAAACCAACTCAGTGGCTGGGACATTGTATATGCGCGAAGAGATGGTCGCCCTGCTAAAATTCAAGGGCTATGTGCCAATGCCAATCGAACAAATCGACCAACAGCTCGCCAACCTCTTCGGAATCTCGATGGGTGGACAAGTCACTGAGCCGGAATTACCTAAGATCGCAGCTGGTCTCGGCGTTGATGCGATCATGGTTGGCACCTTGAAAACTTTTAGCGCGGTTTTGTTATCGTACAATGAAGTATCCGCCAGTTTTGCGCTATATACTGAGCCAACTTGGCAACGTGTGTGGAGCTTTGATGGCACTGCTAACGCGCCCTTTTCACCGATGCGCCATGAATCGCTGGGCAATCAGCTTATCGGTGGACTGATTAGTAATGTTTTTGACAGGACTGCCGGAAAACCAATGCAAGGTGCCGTTTCAGAATATTACCGGAAGCTTCAACATACCCTGCCTTCAGGCTGGGAAAGTATTCACTAAGGAGAGCAACTATGTCACGTCTTATTGCCACTTTCGTACTCACAGTTGTCGCGTGCCTTATTAGCGCTTGCACTACTCACACAAGCGGTAAGGCAAAAGACGACAGCACATTGTCTGGTCAAACCCAGCAGCTAGAAAGCGCGGGCGCTGCCTACACCGGCCCGCAATACACCATTGGTATAGTCCAGTTTGACAACAAGGCTCCAGCCAGGGTATCTGGTGTAGGCGAAGCAGCAGCGACTATCCTGCGAACCCAATTAGAAACAGCCGGGCTCAAAACCATATTGCTGGATGAGAATGCGCTTAAGGAGGCGGACAAATTCAAAGCGCTGCAACGTTCCGGTGTCGTTAAAATCGGGAAAAAGGATGCGGACAGCGGATTTGATGCGCTCGATTATCGCCTATCAGGTTCGATTACCGCCTATTCCGAAGTCGAAGAGGGAGTGGATGCTATCGTTTTCCAGAAAAAGACTGTCGTAGCACGTGTCACCGTGGATTATGCCTTTGTTGACATCGCAACTGGCAAGCCGCTGGTTGCAGAATCTGGCGCAGGAGAATATCGCAAGACCACCACCGGTGCCCTGGGGTTGGGCGCAAAATCCTCTTTCGACCCTAACTTGCGAGACGGCGCACTGCGTGATGCGCTCGCTAAGGCCACCGAAAAAGTCATACGCAAGCTGAGCAGCATGCCTTTTCAAGGAAAACTTCTTGCTGTTGACAGATCATCCCTGATCTTAAAAGCAGGTCGTCGCTCCCAACTGAAGGAGGGCACGCAACTGACCGTCTACCATATTGGTGAAGCCTTGGTTGACCCGGATAACGGCCAGGTACTTGGGTACAGGGAAAGCAAGGTCGGTATTATTCAAATCGGCAGCCACCAAAATGAAAACCTCTCTAACGCTACAGTAGTTTCCGGAAGTGGGTTTCAGGTCGGAGACTTGGCCAAGCCTATGCCTTAGGTGTCGCGAGACTTGACCCTGAGTTAGGTTTTACGGAATTTTAAAACTGGGGTATTGGGATAAGATCCTGAGCAATAACTCAAAGTCAGTCACATGATCTCTTACTGATTTTTTGTGTAGCGAGTTATACGCTGAGCAATGCAATAATTTCTATGATTTCATGTCGCAACCCGACTGCGTTCGTGATACCCGCCGACGCAACGGTGTGAATATCTGGCTGGTTAGCTTCGTCCAGTTGATGGCGTGCTCCGTTGATGGTAAAACCCTCTCCGTATAGCAATTCACGTATGCGACGTATCAGCAACACCTCATGGTGCTGATAATAGCGGCGATTCCCGCTGCGCTTGACCGGTTTTAACTGGGTAAATTCCTGCTCCCAATAGCGCAGCACGTGAGCTTTGACCCCGCACAGTTCGCTAACCTCACCGATAGTGAAATAGCGTTTGGCCGGAATCGGCGGAAGCTCGGAATTAGGTTTGTGGTTTTCCATGATAGGATTTTTCCACCATGGTTTTCAGCTTTTGGCTGGGGTGGAACGTCACGACGCGTCTCGCAGTAATCGGAATTTCTTCCCCGGTCTTGGGATTCCGCCCAGGACGCTGTGGCTTGTCACGCAACTGAAAATTTCCAAATCCGGATAATTTCACGCTTTCACCCTGCTCTAGATTGGCTCGTATTCCCTCAAAAAATCCTTCCACCATATCTTTAGCTTCACGTTTGTTGAGTCCAACCTTTTCAAAAAGCAAATCGGCCAATTCGGCCTTGGTTAATGTTGTTGTCATACTTTTCCCTTTACATACGCAATTGTGCGCCGAGCCTTTGCATCGCATCCACTAGTATCGAAATGCTGGTTTCAATCTCAGAATCAGTTAGTGTCTTTCGAGTATCTTGCAATAACACGCGGAATGCAAGGCTTTTTTTCCCTTGCTTCAGACCTTTGCCGCGATACACATCAAAAACTGCGATCTCTAGCACATACGACGCTGACGCACTTTGCATAGCGTCAATCAAAGTTTGCACACCAACTACTTCGTCCACCAATACCGCTATATCGCGTCGTACTGGTAGGAATTTGGTGATTTCGTTCATGTGCGGCACGGTTGTCTGGGTCAATGGTTCGAGCTCGATTTCAAACCACACACCTGCATGTGCCATGTCATACCTCTGTTGCCACTGCGGGTGTAATTCACCGATCCAGCCCACCCTCTTCCCTGCGCTATAAATCTGGGCAGAACGACCGGGATGCAGGGCCGGATGGGGCGCCGATACAAATCTCAACCGGTCTGGCGCAAACAAAGCTTCAACATCCGCCTTGACATCATAAAAATCAACCCGCTTTGTGGGAAGCCCCCATTGCTCTGGTAGAGTTTCTCCATAGGCTATGCCAGACAGGCGCTGACTTTGCAAATACTCGCCGTTCACTCTTGCAAAGCACGTTCCGACCTCGAACAGACGCACTCTAGCCTGCGTGCGATTCAAGTTGAACCGCAACGCACCAATCAGGCCGGCTATCAAGCTGCTACGCATCACAGCCAGATTGCTGGCAATCGGATTTTGCAGCGCGACTGGATCTTCGTTGCCACACAGCTCGCGCTCGACTTGTTCTTCTACAAAGGCATAGCTGACGATCTCCTGGTAGTCACGCGCCACCAGCATCTGCTGGATGCCTGCCATCGGGCGTAGTAATTCACTATAAGGCAGCATGGTTAAAGCAGCTTGTGGGGCTTGCGCAGGAATATTGTCATAACCATACAGACGCGCCAGCTCCTCGATCAGGTCAGCCTCGATGGACAGATCGAAGCGGAAGCTCGGTGGTATTACATGAAAATCATCACTTTTCGAGTCGAACGTTAGTTGTAGCTGCTGCAACAAAGCTCTTATTTGCTTTTTGTCAAGAGGAATGCCCAATACCTTTGCCGCGCGAGTGCGACGCAGTAATATTGACTCACGCTTGGGCAATTGCCCACGCACTTCGCTGATAGCTCCAACACGACCACCGCAAATTTCCTGCAACAATTGAGTGGCACGCTCCAATGCCTGACGGGTCATCGCAAAATCCACACCACGTTCAAAGCGGAACGAAGAATCAGTCGTTAATCCAAAACTGCGGGCTTTTCCGGCAATCGCATTGGGGTGGAAAAATGCGCTCTCAAGGAATACATCGCGGGTGGTGGTTTCCACACTGCTACCCTGCCCTCCTATGATACCGGCTAACGCCAATACGCGTGCATCGTCGGCGATAACTAATACTTCTTCGCCTATCTCCACGCTTAGCTCATTAAGCAAGGTTAGCGATTCGCCCTTTTTCGCCTTACGTACCGTAATGCCGCCGGATAGTTTCGCCGCATCGAAGGCATGCAGTGGCTGACCCATTTCCAGCATCACATAATTGGTGATGTCCACTACCGCGCTGATGCTATGCAAACCGCTGCGCTCCAAACGACGTAGCATCCAGGCTGGGGTAACCGCCGCCGCATTCGCGCCACGCACCAAACGACCGCAATACAGTGGGCAGCCCTGTGCATCGTCCACCTCAACTGGTAATTGCTCGGTCAAAGTGACGGGTTGAACACGTATGTCTAGCGTCTTGAGAGCACTGCCTGTCAATGCTGCAACTTCACGCGCAACGCCAACCATGCCGGAACAATCGCTACGGTTCGGCGTCAGCTTGAGCGTGAACAGCTTGTCATCCAGATCAAGATACTCTCGCAGAGGTGTTCCCACTGGGGCATCGCTGGATAACAGCCATAATCCTTCGCTTTTTTCAGCCAAGCCAAGCTCTTTTTCAGAACACAACATGCCGAACGACTCGACGCTACGCACCTTGACTTGCTTGATGGCGAAGTCACCGGGCAAAACCGCACCGATGCGCGCACACGGAACTTTCACACCCACTGCCACATTAACTGCACCGCACACAATGGTCAGAGGGTGTGCTTCACCGACGTTCACTTGGCACACGTTCAGCCTATCCGCGTTAGGATGTTTGACCACTTCCAGCACTTCGGCAACCACCACGCTATAGAACTCGGGCGCGACAGACTCCAACGCTTCGACTTCCAGACCCGCCATGGTTAGTGTGTGTGCTAATGCCTCGCTGGATAGATCTGGGTTGACCCAGGTTCTTAACCAATTCTCGGAAAATTTCATGGTTGTCTGTTCAGTTGAATTGCTTGAGAAAGCGCAAGTCGCTCTCGTAAAACATCCGCAGATCATTTACGTCATAACGCAACATCGCCAAGCGTTCCACTCCAAGACCAAATGCAAAACCGAGGTATTTTTCGCTGTCGATATTGACGTGTTTTAAAACGTTGGGATGCACCATGCCACAACCGCCGATCTCCAGCCAACCGCCTTTCCAACTCATATCCATTTCAGCCGATGGCTCAGTGAATGGAAAAAAAGAAGGGCGGAAACGCACTTGCAGATCATCCTGCTCGAAGAAGCGTTGTAGGAAGTCCTGCACCACCCACTTAAGATTTGCAAAGCTGATCTCTTCGTCGACCCATAGCCCTTCGACCTGATGAAACATTGGCGAATGCGTGGCGTCTGAATCAACCCGATAAACGCGTCCGGGAGAAATTATCTTCAAAGGGGGTTGATTTGCTTCCATGTAACGTACTTGCACCGGAGAGGTATGGGTACGCAATACATGCTGCGGGTCGATATAAAAGGTATCGTGCATTGCACGTGCCGGATGATTTTCCGGAATATTCAATGCGGTGAAGTTGTAAAAGTCGTGCTCGATCTCTGGACCTGATGTGGATTCAAAGCCGAGCGAATGGAACAATTGCTCGATGCGTTGCATAGTTCGTGTAATCGGATGTAGTCCCCCCGTGCCTATACCGCGTCCAGGGAGAGTGACATCCAGCGATTCCGCTGCCAGTTTTTGCGCTAGCTTGCCTTGTTGAAGTGCGTTTCGTCGTTGTTGCAAAGCAGATTCTATGCCTTGCTTGACTTGGTTGATGCGCACACCTGCTGCGGGGCGTTCTTCTGCAGAAAGCTTGCTCAATCCTTTGAGCAGGACGGTCAGGCTGCCATCCTTACCCAGATATCTGGCTTTGACCTGCTCTAATTCGGCTTCATCACTAATGTCAGCAAACTGCTGCAAAGCCTGATCGAAAATTTGTTGGAGTTCTTCCATCCGTTACACCAAATACAATAAGCGGCACCAAAACAAAAAAGGAGGCTTACCGCCTCCTTATTTATTTCAACGATTCAACTTAAACGCCGAGGCTGGCTTTGGCCTGCACGACAAACTGTGCAAACGCCGCCTTGTCGAACACGGCGATGTCAGATAATACCTTGCGGTCGACTTGTATCGACGCCTTCTTCAGGCCGTTCATGAATACGCTGTAACTCATGCCCTGCTCGCGCGCAGCCGCATTGATACGCGCGATCCACAAGGTGCGAAACTGGCGCTTCTTCTGACGGCGATCGCGATAGGCATATTGCCCGGCTTTCATCACCGCCTGTTTGGCGATACGGTAGACGTTCTTGCGGCGACCGCGATAACCCTTGGCCAGGTCAAGAATCTTCTTGTGACTGGCGCGTGCTGTTACTCCACGTTTAACTCTTGGCATGATCGGCTCCTTATGCGTAAGGCATCATGGCGCGCACTGATGCTGAATTGGTTGAATGGACTTCAGTCGTACCTCGCAACTGACGTTTGTTCTTGGTGGTTTTCTTGGTCAGGATATGACGTTTGAACGCTTGTGAGCGCTTGATGCTACCGCCGGCGCGAATCTTGAAACGCTTGGCCGCTCCACTTTTGGTTTTCATTTTAGGCATGACTACTCCATAAGTTATGGTGGTAGGTGTTTTCCTATGGAAAAACTTGACAACCCATACACCACTTTTTATCGGGGAACTACCAACTACACCATCATCTCGACCATCCCCTTGCTGTCGAAGAAATGCTGCTTATTCTTCCTTGACTGCCTTGACTGCCTTGACTTCTTTAACTTCTTTAACTTCTTTAACTTCTTTCTTCTTGGCTTTAGGCGACAACACCATTACCATCTGGCGGCCTTCCATCTTGGGAAACTGTTCAACCAGCCCGTGTTCTTCCAAGTCAGCTTTTACACGCTGAATCAAACGCATGCCGATTTCCTGATGAGCCATTTCACGACCACGAAAACGTAGCGTGATTTTGGTTTTGTTGCCGTCTTCCAGAAATTTGATCAAATTTCGCAACTTGATGCTGTAATCACCTTCATCCGTATTCGGACGAAACTTGATTTCCTTGATCTGGACTTGCTTCTGCTTGAGCTTGGCTTCGTGCAGCTTCTTGCTTTCGGCGTATTTAAATTTGCCGATGTCCATGATGCGGCACACTGGCGGTTCCGCTAACGGCGAAATCTCCACTAAATCCAGCTCTGCTTCATCAGCCAAACGCAATGCCTCTGCGATGGCAACAATTCCTAGTGGTTCCTTTTCAACACCAATGAGTCGCACCTGCGGTGCATTAATCATCTCATTCATGCGCTGCGCTTTATCTTGTGCTATTGCAATATCTCCACTTAAATAAATTGGTAATCTCTATTTATACACACTTCGTCGCGATACTACGTTAGTAAATAAACTCTATCGCTTACATAAAAAATATGCTGCGCCAAAAATTTCACTCACACCTTGTCTCGCTTTGGGTTTTGAGTCTCTAGAGATACCCAATACTAAGCCGTGCTACCCGTTTCTGATTTCGGCTTGCAGACGTTGAAGCAAAACTTCCAACGTCATTTGTCCGAGATCTTCACCACTGCGAGCACGCACGGCCACCAAATTTCCTGCCACTTCCTTATCACCTACGATCAACTGGTAAGGTAATTTCTGTAAGCTATGTTCGCGTATTTTATAGGTAATCTTCTCGTTGCGCAAATCCAATTGAACGCGAAGCCCCGCCAATCGCAACTTTTTGGCCACTTGGCTCACATATTCTTCCTGAGTCTGGGAAATATTCATCAGCACCACCTGTATCGGTGACAACCACAACGGAAAAGCACCGGCATGGTGCTCGATCAGGATGCCGATGAAGCGCTCCATCGATCCGAGAATCGCTCGATGCAGCATCACCGGGGGTTTGCGGCTGTTATCCTCGTCTACGAACTCCGCACCCAGGCGCACCGGCAGATTGAAATCCAGCTGTATGGTGCCGCATTGCCACAGACGGCCAAGGCTGTCTTTAAGCGTGAACTCGACCTTGGGGCCGTAGAACGCGCCTTCGCCCGGTTGAACAGCAAAAGCCAGACCGTTTTGCTTCATGGCTGAGGCCAGACCGGCTTCGGCCTTGTCCCAAGTCTCATCCGAGCCGACCCGCTTTTCCGGGCGGGTGGAAAGGCTGACCAGCACTTCGCTGAAACCAAAATCACGATAAACCTCGTTCAACATCACGATGAACTGCGAAACCTCAGGCTGCACCTGATCTTCGGTGCAAAATATGTGCGCATCGTCCTGGGTGAAACCCCGCACCCGCATCAAACCATGTAGCGAACCGGATGTCTCATTCCGGTGACATGAGCCGAATTCAGCCAATCGCAGCGGCAAATCGCGATAGCTATGCAAACCATGATTGTATATCTGTACATGCCCGGGGCAATTCATCGGCTTCACTGCATAGTCGCGATTCTCCGAGGCGGTGGTGAACATGTTTTCGTGGTAGTTTTCCCAGTGACCTGATTTCTCCCACAGCACGCGATCCATGATGGTCGGGGTGCGCACTTCCTGGTAATCGTGCTCGATGAATTTGCGCCGCATGTATTGCTCGACTTCCTGCCACAGCGTCCACCCCTTGGGGTGCCAGAACACCATGCCGGGGGATGAGTCCTGCATGTGAAATAGTTCCAGTTGCTTGCCCAGCTTGCGGTGATCGCGCTTCTCCGCTTCCTCGAGTTGATGCAGATAGGCATCCAGCTCTTCCTTTTTGGCCCATGCCGTGCCGTAGATACGCTGCAGCATCTCGTTCTTGGAGTCACCGCGCCAATATGCCCCGGCCAGCTTCATCAGCTTGAAGGCCTTCAGCTTGCCGGTGGACGGGACATGCGGACCGCGGCACAGATCGGTGAAATCACCCTCGGTGTATAGCGACACATCCTCACCCGCCGGTATCGAGGCGATGATCTCCGCCTTGTAATGTTCATTGATGCCCTTGAAATAGCTGACCGCTTCGTCTCGGGGCAGCACCCTGCGTGTCACCGGGATGTCCCGCTTGGCAAGCTCAGCCATGCGCTTCTCTATGGCAGCGAGGTCTTCCGGCGTGAACGGGCGATGGAAGGAAAAGTCATAGAAGAAACCGTTCTCGATGACCGGGCCTATCGTTACCTGTGCATCCGGGAACAATTCCTTGACCGCATAAGCCAGCAAGTGCGTGGTTGAATGGCGGATGATATCCACGCCTTCTGCATCCTTGTCGGTGATGATGGCTAGCACAGCATCCTTCTCGATCAAGTGCGAAGTATCCACCAGCTGGCCATTCACCTTGCCGGCCAGCGCGGCACGCGCCAGGCCCGCACCGATGCTCAGCGCGACATCGGCAACTGTCACTGGCTGCGTAAAGCTACGCTGCGATCCATCGGGTAAAGTAATGACTGGCATATTATTGTCTCGTAAAAAATACAAAATGCGGCGATGCCGCACTAAAATTATGCAGGGTGTAATCCAACCCTATTGGTGGAAGCCAAACGTGACC
This sequence comes from Gallionella sp., assembly GCA_049298895.1. Classification (GTDB taxonomy): domain Bacteria; phylum Pseudomonadota; class Gammaproteobacteria; order Burkholderiales; family Gallionellaceae; genus Gallionella. The sequence goes on along the minus strand of JBAQWL010000050.1, from coordinate 2,251 downwards.
GCACATTATAGTGCCCACAGCAGAATTTACAATTTTTTGCGGGCGCACTCACCTTTATCTTTTGCCGAACTATTCTAATGATGAACCCTGGGATTACTAATTGATTTGCTTCAGTTCGTGCCGTTGCTGAATCTGTTTACCCCGGGACTGAAGTGCTGTCCTTCATTTGTTTTGGGCTTGCGCGCCTGTATATGTTGCGTCAGGTGTAGTAGCACATCAAAGAGTAAATGTGTAGTCGCTTGCCAGCAGCCAGTACCAGCATACACAATGCGCCCCATGCCGCTTGTTAAGGGGAGGAGCAGGGTGACTTCATCGAAGAACCACGAGTATCGCAAGGCGGCGACCCGCGCCGGTCTGCGCTATGTCACTGATGGCTTTGCCGGCATCAGCCGTAGCCGTTCCGGCAAGGGGTGGAGCTATTACGATCCTGATGGTTCGCTCATCAAGGACACAGCAGAACGCAAGCGTCTCAAGACGCTGGCGATCCCGCCGGCGTGGACCAATGTGTGGATCTGCCCAGATCCGGACGGCCACATCCAGGTGACGGCGCGCGATGCGCGCGGCCGCAAGCAGTACCGCTATCATCCTTCGTATCGCGAAGCGCGCGACCAATCCAAGTTTCGCCGCATGCTCGAATTCAGCGAGATCCTGCCTGTGCTGCGGCAGCGCGTGGAACGCGACCTGCGTGCCGGCGAGTTGACCCGGCGCCAGATTCTCGCCACGGTGGTGCGGCTGCTGGACAGGACGCTGATCCGTGTCGGCAACGACGAATACGCGCGCGAGAACCGTTCCTACGGACTGACGACGTTGCGCAGGAAGCATGTGGAGGTGAAGGGGGCGATGCTGCGCTTCAGCTTTCGCGGCAAGAGCGGGGTAGAGCACTCGGTGGCGTTAAACGACCTGCGGCTCGCCCGCATCGTGCAGCGCTGCCAGGATCTTCCGGGGCAGGAAATATTTCAGTTTCTCGATGCGTTCGGCAAGCGCAAGCCGATCTTGTCGGATGACGTGAACGATTATCTGCGGGAAGTCAGCGGCAGCGACATCACCGCCAAGGATTTTCGCACCTGGGGCGGTACGATGGTGGCCGCGGTGGCGTTGCGGACGACGGGGCCTGCGACCAGCCGGCGCGAGGCGGACCGCAACATCTTGCGGGCGCTCGATGCGGTGGCGGAGCGGCTGGGCAACACGCGCGCAGTGTGCCGCAAGTATTATGTGCATCCCGCGCTGCTGGATGCCTATCAACTGGGTCTCACCGCGCCGTCTGCTCCGGAGGCGGACACACGCAACGCCCGCAGCGCATTATCGCAAGCCGCGCTACGGCGCGACGAGCTGGTGGTGCTGCAATTTCTCCATGAGTCGGTGGCTGCCGAATAGCGATCCTCATCGATTTGTTGGCGGGTGGCAGGAGTTGCCTGGCAGGATGGCCTTCCATGCGCTCAGTTTTTGTTCATATCGGATAGACGCGTTGGCGGGACTGGTCGAGGGCATGCGCTGGTAGTGTAGTGCGCGGTGTTCGAGCAAAGGTTGCACATGCATGCGGAAACATTTTTCAGCCATGCTGCCGTTGAAAAAGACATGCGTGATGTGCGGATGTTTCGAGAAGAATGACGCGAAATCGTTAGCCGAGATCGAGCCTGCATCGATATCGGCATCCATGCTGCTGTGACGCGTGCATGAGGCCAGCACATCCCAAAGCGCGATGCCGGCGGACTTCAGTATCTGAGTTCTGGCTTCATAAGGTAATGTTGGCGCAGCACCGACCAGCTCGCCCATGATGCTCCAGAATGCGTTGCGGCGATGCGCATAGTATTGCCCGGCCCGCAGCGATTCCTTGCCCGGCATGCTCCCGAGGATCAGGATATTCGCAGTGGCAGATGCGATCGGTGGGAAACTCCGGATTTGTGGCATATGATTTTTGATGTTCCCTGCGCTCTATCGGGAAAACTACGTAGGGGCGCGATTTATCGCGCCCGGATTTGCGCCGCGTCATGAAAAAGGGCGCGATGAATCGCGCCCCTACATCGCACCTAATTATAGGTGCAGAGCGAACCAGTCGGCCGCACTGCGTGCCGCCTGTTGCAGCGTGCCGGGCTCTTCGAACAAATGGGTGGCGCCGGGTATCAGCGTGAGTTTCTTCTCGCAGTTCAGCAGCGCATCCGCCTGCTGGTTCAGTTCGATCACACCGTAGTCCGCGCCGCCGACGATCAGCAGGGTAGGCGCAGTCACGCGACTCAGCGCATCTGCTCCGGCC
>JBAQWL010000049.1:0-4185 GCA_049298895.1 Gallionella sp. | reverse complement strand
ATCGGCCTGGCGTATCAGATCGGCGTCAATTCCTATATAGTGAAGCCGGTGGATTTTGCTTCATTTACCGAGGTGGTCAAGCACATCAAAATGTACTGGATACTCACCAATGAACCCCCGTTCGCACCGCCACGTGGCCAATGACTAGGGGCCAATGACATGAGCGATACCTTGCACGTGCTTTACGCCGAAGACAATGCGCAGGACGCGGATTTGACGCGCGCACATTTTGCGCGCGAGGCCCCCGACATCCAACTCGACATTGCCGGGACCGGTGCAAGTTGCCTGAAACGGCTGGCAGAGCAATCGTTCGATTTGCTGCTGCTCGACAACCGCCTGCCCGATATGGAGGGGCTGGATGTGCTCGCCAAATTGCGTGCCGAGGGGCGCACGCTGCCGGTGGTAATGGTGACCGGCGTGGGTGATGAGGATGTGGTCGTGCGCGCGCTGCGCGCAGGCGCCGGCGACTATGTATCGAAGTCCGACAACAATTACCTCGCCACACTCCCTGATCTGCTGCGCATGCAGGTGGCGCGTCATCGCCAGCATCTGGTGGATGGCGATGGTGAGCAGCGTGTTTGGCATATCCTGTACGTTGAACCTAACCAGATGGACATGGAGCTGACAGTGCGTCATCTTGCCGCCGATGTGCCGCACTTGCAGTTGCACCGGGCGACCAGCAGCCGTGACGCGCTGGCGCTGCTGACACCGGGCCATCATTTCGATCTGGTGCTCACCGATCTGCGCGTGCCCGACATGAATGCGATGGAACTCATGCGCGAGATTCAGCATCGAGGCATCGAGTTGCCGGTCATCGTCATCACCGGCAAGGGCGACGAGGCGTCTGCCGTATCCATCCTGCGTTTGGGCGCGTATGACTATATCGTCAAGCGCGATCACTACCTGACCCACCTGCCACATGCGATCGATCACGCGCTGCATCGCTTTCATCTCGATCAAACCACACGCCGCCTCAACGCGGAGTTGGCCGCGCTCAATGCCACCCTCGAGCTGAGGGTTGAGGCGCGCACCGTCCAGCTCCGGCAGGAAATGGCATTGCGGCAAGCCAGCGAAGCCGGTTACCAGCATTTGATCAAGACCACGCACGACCTGGTGCAAAGCGTCGGCCCGGACGGTAAATTTACTTTCGTCAACAATGCCTGGTGCGCAGCGTTGGGCTGGTCGCGCGAGGAGGCACTGGAACTCAGTTTCAGCCAGATTATAAAATCCGACCAACTCGCCCATTGCCAGAATCTTTTTTCTGAATTAAAGCAAGGGAGAAATTTCAGCCACATCGAAGTCACGTTTATAGCCAAAGATGGCAATGAAATAACGGTCGAAGGCAACCTGAGCAGCATTTTCGTGGACGGTGCGTTCGCCGGAACACAGAGTTTTTTCCGGAATATCACCGAACGCAAGCGGGCTGAAGTCGAACTCAGGGAACGCGAACGTCAACTGTCAACTCTTATCAGCAACCTGCCCGGCTTGGCCTACCGTTGCCGCAACGACGCCGACTATACGATGGAGTTCGTCAGTGACGGCATTGAAAACCTTACCGGTTATCCAGCGGAGGATTTCCTGCAGCATCGCATACCCTTTGGGCAATTGATTCTCCCCGATGATCAGGAACAGGTTTGGGAAAATATTCAAGTTGCACTGCAGAAGCGTCAGCCATACGAACTGACTTACCGCATTCGTACTTCTTCTGGCGCTGAAAAATGGGTTTGGGAGAAAGGGCAAGGTGTCCGTGATGACCAGGGTGAATTAACGGCACTGGAAGGATTTGTGACTGACATCACGGAACGCAAGCGGGCCGAGCAATCGCTGCAGAAAAGCGAAGAGCGTTTCCGCGCCACGTTCGAGCTGGCAGCGGTGGGTATCGCCCACGTTGCCCCGGACGGCCATTGGCTGCGCGTCAACCAGAAATTGTGCGACATCGTGGGGTACACGCGTAAAGAGTTGTTCATGCGCACTTTCCAGGACATCACCCACCCGGACGATCTTGATTTGGATCTTAGCCACATGCGCAAGCTGCTGGCCGGAGAGACATCAACCTACTCAATGGAGAAGCGTTATTTCCATAAGAATGGAGAGATCGTGTGGATCAACCTCACCGTGGCGTTAGTGCGGCATGCCGACGGCAACCCTGACTACTTCATCTCCGTGATTGAGAACATCACTGCGCGCAAGCGCGCTGAGACCCAGCTTAATCTCGCCGCAAAAGTGTTCGAGCAGAGCGGCGAAGCCTTCCTGGTTACCGATGCCGACCGTAATATCGTAATGGTCAATCATGCGTTCACCGACATTACCGGCTACAGCGAGGCTGAGGTTTTAGGACAGAATCCGCGCATATTATCCTCGGGGCATCAAGATCAGGATTTCTACCGCGCCATGTGGGATGCCATCAACACGCAAGGCCATTGGCAGGGTGAGTTGTTGGACCGGCGCAAGGATGGCAGCCTGTATCCGAAGTGGCTTTCGATCAGCTGGGTGCTCGATCAGCAAGGCAAGGTGACCCACTACGTCGGCATTTTCAGCGACATCACCCAGCACAAGCAGGACAAGGAGCATATCCAGCGACTGGCGCATTTCGATCTGCTTACGGGATTGCCCAACCGCGTGCTGCTCAATGATCGCGTCAGCCACTCCCTCAGCATGGCACAGCGCAGTCACACGCAGTTGGCTGTGCTGTTTCTGGACCTGGACCACTTCAAGAATATCAACGACTCCCTCGGCCATCGTATCGGTGACATGTTGCTGGTGCAGGTTGCGCAACGCCTGAATTCGGCGATACGCGAAGAGGATACCGCGTCGCGCATGGGCGGGGATGAGTTCATTTTGGTGTTGCAGAGTACCGATACCGATGGCGTTGCGCATGTGGCTGAAAAATTACTGTGGTCAATCGCCCAGCCTTATCAGGTCGAACAGCATGATCTGGTCATTACGCCTTCCATCGGTATCGCGATGTTTCCTGCCGATGGTGAGAATTTCGATACGCTGTACCAGTGTGCCGATGTTGCGATGTACCGCGCCAAGCACGATGGCCGCAACAATTTCCGCTTTTTCACGCCCGCAATGCAGGCGAATTCGACACGCCGTCTGCAACTGGAAAACGCCCTGCGCCATGCGCTGGAACTGAACCAGTTATGCCTGCACTATCAGCCGCAGATGTCGCTGGCCAGCGGGCGCATCATCGGAGCGGAAGCGCTGCTGCGCTGGACGCACCCCGATTTCGGCATGGTGTCGCCGGCTGAATTCATCCCGATCGCGGAGGACAGCGGATTGATATTGCCTATCGGGGAATGGGTGCTGCGCACTGCGGCTCGCCAGATGAAGTCGTGGACGGACAGCGGCCTGGCGCCGATGATCATAGCGGTGAACCTGTCGGCGGTGCAGTTCCGGCATCCCAACCTGCCCGAACTGGTCACGCTGATACTCGACGAAGTGAAACTGCCGCCGCAGTATCTGGAACTGGAGTTGACCGAGGGTGTCGCGATGGACGACCCGCTCGGCGCCATCGCGGTGATGGACAACCTGCATGCACGCGGCATCCGCATGTCGATCGACGACTTCGGCACCGGCTATTCCTCATTGAGTTACCTCAAGCGGTTCAAGGTCTACAAGCTCAAGATCGACCAGTCTTTTGTGCGCGATATCACCGATGACCCGGAAGACAAGGCCATCGTCAGCGCCATCATCAGCCTGGCGGGCAGCCTCGGCTTGCAAACCATCGCCGAAGGAGTGGAAACCGAGGGGCAACTGGCGTTTTTGCGTGAACAGGAATGTAACGAAATGCAGGGATATTATTTCAGCAGGCCGCTGCCGGCAGAACAGTTCGAGGCGTTCGTGCGGGGGAAGCGAACCTCTGATTGAGTTTTACACGGCACAGCATTCGCATCAATGATCAGTGGCGAATCTGTTTTGTGTGGGCGGCCAACGGCCTTGGTGCTGTTGAGATAGTTTGACTACCATTGCGGCACGAACAAACTGGCGACCCAGCAAATTCTCCGCAACCGGCAGGCTGTGCCTGGAGCTGGTGGTGACTCTGAACTTCTTTTTATGCGTGCAGCGAATGCCGTGCAGCATGCGCAGCCGCTTGATGCGGTTCAGACCAACCATGATGCCTTGGTTTGCCAGTTCGTCCCGGATCTTCTTTGGACCATAGATGCCACGCCCCTTCTGATG
>JBAQWL010000048.1:0-5092 GCA_049298895.1 Gallionella sp. | reverse complement strand
GGCGTGGCATGAGCCAGGTCAACGTCCGGCAACTGTTTGAAGACAAGCAGGCACGACTTGAATTACGCCGTGTTGCAGGCGCAGACGGAATCGACCGCATCATCATCAACAACGAGGTCGCCGCCTCCAACAAAGGGCTCGTCGGCCACCTCAATCTAATTCATCCGAACTGGGTGCAGGTTTTGAGCGATGCTGAGCTGGATTATTTACGCGCTCTAAGTGTGGAGGAGCGCAGCGATGCGTTCCGGCAAATCGAGCAAAGCGGTACAACCTGTATGATCGTAGCAGGCACCAACAATATTCCAGCGGACCTGATCGCCTTCGCCAACCAAACACACATCCCGTTATTTAGTTCCCCCAAACCCAGCGTTCAGCTGATGTGGCTGATCCGGCATTATCTTGCCAAGGAGCTTGCCGAATCTACTACGCGCCATGGAGTACTTCTTGATGTACTGGGTGTCGGTGTCATGATCACTGGTGAAAGCGCGGTCGGTAAAAGTGAACTTGGCTTGGAGCTCATAACCCGAGGCAGTGGACTGGTTGCAGACGACATTGTAGAATTACACCATATCGCACCCGACACCTTGGAGGGACGCTGCCCGGAACTGCTGCGCGATTTTCTCGAAGTACGCGGTCTGGGTGTTTTGAATATTCGTATCATGTTTGGCGAAACAGCGGTGCGGAGAAAAAAAAGCCTGAAGCTGATCGTCCATTTGAATCGCCCGCCCGGCGGCGATCTGTCGCAAGTCGAGCGTCTGCCGCTCAATGCCACGCATCAGGAAATTTTGGGTGTAAGCATTAGTACCGTAAATATCCCGGTGGTTGCGGGTCGCAACCTCGCGGTATTGGTTGAAGCAGCCGCGCGTAATTTTGTGTTGCAGCAGCGCGGCATCGACAGCATGCAGGAATTCATTGCGCGGCATGATCAACTGCTATTAGAAGATTAAATTCTGACTAAATGCAACTATTTTTAATCAGCGGCTTATCCGGCTCCGGAAAGAGCATCGCTCTCAAGGTAATGGAAGACAACGGTTACTACTGTGTAGACAATCTGCCTGCCGACATGCTAGCCGTATTAGTGGAGCACTTGCAGCAAGCCGGCTATCACAACATCGCAGTGAGCATAGACGTACGCAGCGCCAATAGCGTGCAACGATTACCGCCGTTGTTACAACAAATAAAGCAGCAAGGCGTAGATGTGCATGTGCTGTTCCTGGATGCACAAAGCGATGTGCTGGTAAAACGTTTTTCTGAAACGCGCCGCTTGCACCCGCTTAGTGAAACCGCACCCCTAGAAAATGGAGTGCGAGGCCGCACGTTGCCCGAATGCGTGCAGGAGGAACGTGAGTTGCTTGCCGAGATCAGCGACATCGGTCATCACATCGACACCAGCGAACTCGATTCTAAAGCTCTGCGCGCTTGGATAAAACAATTTATCAAGCTTGATCGCGCCCGCCTGACGCTACTGTTCGAATCGTTCGGATACAAGCATGGCATTCCGCTGGATGCAGACTTGGTATTTGATGTGCGCTGCCTGCCCAACCCGCACTACGAACCACTGTTACGCCCTCTCACAGGGCATGACCCAGCGGTGATCGAATTTCTGGACAAAACCCCAAGCGTGCAGAATATGTTTGTAGATATACGTGATTTCGTTGAACGCTGGCTACCCAGCTTCGTCGCAGATAATCGCAGCTATCTAACTGTGGCTATCGGCTGCACCGGGGGTCAACACCGCTCGGTCTATTTCGCAGAAAAGCTCTCGGCTTATTTTGAGCATCAGCAACAAGTTCTGGTGCGTCACCGCGAACTCGCCTAGGTCCATGCATACAACAATCCTGCCTTACATCAAGCCCGGCGACTGGCTGACGCTGTTGTTGAGCAGCGTTTGCGTAGTGATGCTCACGCTCAAACTATGGAGCGGAGACCTTGCTGACAAGGCTATCATCCGCAGCGGCGGGAAAATATTCCGCGAAGTCGCGCTATCGCGCGATCAACAGATCGATGTACCCGGTCCGCTCGGTGTCACTACCATCAGCATCCAGCAACGCAAAGCACGCATCGCTGCCGATCCCAGCCCCCGCCAATACTGCGTGCGCCAGGGTTGGCTGCAACAAAGTGGCGAGATCGCGCTGTGCCTGCCCAATCAAGTCAGCCTGGAATTGGCTGGAAGCAGAAAGCGTTATGACAGCCTCAACTACTAAAAAACCTTGCATAAGTTATTACGCGACCAGATTGCGGTGTCGCAAGCTCGCTCACTCCTCGTCTATCTATTCGATATGCCTCGTCGTTTGCTGCGCGGCTCCCTGCACTCTTGGCCGCTCACTACGCTTCAGCAAGGTTTTTACATGCATTTGAATACTCACACCCTCAGACTCGAAACCACCCCCGAAGACCACCACATTGCGCGTTTGGCTGCGGTAGCGCTCGGACTGACGATACTGGAAAGTGCCATCCCCTCACCGCTGCCCGGCGTCAAACCTGGCTTGGCCAACATCATCACGCTGATCGTGTTGGCCCGTTATGGCTGGCGTACGGCGGCATGGGTATCATTGCTGCGCGTCATGGCAGGAAGCTTGTTGTTCGGAAATTTTCTGTCGCCGGGATTTTTTCTCAGCCTGTCCGGCGCAGTGCTCAGCCTGATTGTGCTGGCTCTTGCACAACTTTTGCCGACACGCTGGTTCGGACCGGTCAGCCATAGCATCTACGCTGCCTTCGCTCACATCACCGGGCAGATGCTGGTCGTCTATCTGTGGCTGATTCCGCATGCCGGTATCGCCTACCTGATCCCTATCTTCGCCACTGCCGCACTGGTGTTCGGCACGGTGAATGGGTTGATCGCCGCTCGTTTCATGGATAATGCTGAAATGTTTAGTACCAACGCAATCGAGTACCCGACGTGAGAACTATCACATTAGCCTTCACCGGTGCATCCGGCCTTCCCTACGGCATGAGACTGCTGGAATGCCTGCTGCAAAGCGGCCAGCGCGTGCATCTTGTTTATTCGCAAGCCGCGCAGATTGTCGCCAAGCAGGAACTCGATTTCACACTGCCGAACCGTCCGCAGGAAGCGGAGCAGTTGTTCGCGGAGCGTTTCGGAAAATTCAGCGGCGAGCTGAAAGTGTTCGGCATCCAGGACTGGTACGCGCCGATGGCCTCCGGCTCCAATCCCGGCGACGCGATGGTGGTCTGTCCCTGCACCATGGGCATGCTCGGCAAGATCGCGGGCGGCATCAGTGATGATTTAATCGCTCGTGCCGCCGACGTGATGCTCAAGGAAAAACGCACGCTGATTTTAGTTCCGCGCGAGATGCCATTCTCTGCGATACATCTCGAGAACATGCTAAAACTGTCGCACGCCGGCGCAGTCATCATGCCGCCAAATCCCGGCTTTTATCACCATCCGCAGAGTGTGCAGGATATTGTGGATTTTGTGGTGGCAAGGATATTGGATCATCTGGGGGTAGAGCAAACGTTAATGAAAAAATGGGGGGGTTGACATTTATACTATTTTTGCTACTATTACTCCTCGTTAATTATTGGAGTAATAGTCATGGCCACTATTGATGTAGATTTTGAAGTATTCAAAGAACTCACTGTTCGGCGCCGTTCAGAGGAAATGACAGAGAACGAGGTGCTGCGCGAAATTCTCGGCTTAACGAAACATACGGGAACCCCAAACAATAAAGCTATGGCGGCAGATATAGGCGGGGTTGCGTGGGTTTCGAAAGGCGTATCTTTTCCGCATGGCACTGAATTCCGAGCAAACTATAAAGGTCAGCAGTTTTCTGCCATCGTTAAAAATGGAGCTCTAGTTATGAATGGGAAGCGGTTTACATCACCTTCAGCAGCTGCCGTTGCAATCACTGGTAATCCCGTTAACGGTTGGCGATTCTGGGAGTGTCTTCTCCCCGGAAATTCCAAATGGAAACTCGCGGCGGAGCATCGACATTAGCCATATAGGGTGGGCAACTTGTTGCCCACCCATTTTTTTGGTTTTGGATTTTGCTTTTCATCCCCTGTGCGCCGCCGAGTAGCGGAGGCTGGTCAGGGGGTGTCGGCGAGGACTGTCCGAGCACGCAGTGCGAGTTCCGCAGCCGCCTGACCAGTCGAGCAACGCAGGGTACCCTGCAGGGGCGGCAAACCGGGGTCGCCTTCTTTTTGGTTACTTTTTCTTTGGCGAAGCAAGAAAAAGTGACTAGCTGCCGGGCTACCCCCGGCGATGTTGACTTGTTTCCGGCCATTCATGTTTCGACATAGCTATTCGACTAGGCTATCAAAAGACGATAGCCTAGTCGCTGGTTATCAGCACGAACGGCCAATTTTTTCCAGCATCTCAACAGTCGCTGTATCCATGTAAAATCACATCGGACTATCGAGAACCCTCCCGCAGAAACCCAACCAGCATGATAGAAACCCTGACCATCATCACCCTTTGTATTCTGTATCTGATTTTTTTCCGTCCGTGAAAAACGCCGCCGCTAAAAAACTCATTGGTAATCGATCGTCCCGGGAAATACCATGTCACGCTTGCGCCCCATCTCAATCTGGCTCAACCCCTTGTCGAGGGTATCGCCCAACAACTGCTGGAACCCGCCGAGCGCTCCGGAGACAGCAACACGCTGTTCTTCGAAGTCCGTGACAAACAGGCAACAGCGCATGGGCACGAAGCTTATTTTCTGGCGATCACCCAGCGGGATGGCATCTTGTTGTTTCAGGCAACCGCTCCTGCCGGCAACATTGCACCCCTGCAAACCATCAGCGACTTCTCGCACAACGTGCTGGCAAGATTTCCACAATCAGATGAACCGGACATTTCGATCGATCAAGAGATCGTTCGTGCCGCGCAACAGGTTGCAAAGCAAAGACGTGTCGAGATCGCGCAGATGATGTAGGCAACAATACGGGTTTCCGGAAGATCAGTATCTTCCGGAATCAAGCGCTCTCAACACCTTCCGCACTGGTGTCGGGATCGCCGCCTGCAGCGCCTCCCCGACATCCAGCCACACGCTGCCCGCTTGCTGCACCCGTTGCGGTTTGCGCGCTACGCGCAACAGCACAGGCGTGATGTGCAATTTGAAATGAGTAAAGG